>WLJI01000047.1 GCA_009701845.1 Actinomycetota bacterium | reverse complement strand
CTAGACCGCAATAGACAACTAGACCGCAATAGACAACTAGTACTGGAGTACAGATGCGACCTGAACCATTTAACATTCCAACGTTCTCGGACTTCGAAGATGAGCGGCAGTTTCTCAAGCAGCGCCTTGCAGCAGCGTTCCGACTCTTTGGGTTGTTCGGCTTTGAAGAGGGCGTAGCTGGCCATATCACCGCAAGAGACCCCGAATTCGCCGACCGGTTTTGGGTGAATCCTTTTGGCATGAGCTTCAAGCAGATTCGTGCTTCGGACCTCATTTGTGTTGATCACGATGGCAATGTCGTTATTGGTGATTGGCCCGTAAACGCGGCGGCATTTGCCATCCACTCACAGGTTCACAAAGCCCGTCCTGATGTGATTGCCGCAGCACACTCGCATTCGATCTACGGCAAGACCTTTGCATCGCTTGGCATCGAACTTGATCCGCTCACCCAAGACTCTTGCGCCTTCTTCGAGGACCATGCGTTGTTCGATGATTTCACAGGCGTGGTCAACGAGACCTCGGAGGGCGGCCGCATTGCAGAAGCACTGGGCAACAACAAGATGGCAATCTTGCGCAATCATGGACTGCTCACCGTAGGAACATCTGTGGATGCAGCAGCTTGGTGGTTCATCACGGCCGAGCGAACCTGCCAATCACAACTCATGGCCATGGCTGCGGGCAAACCCGTGTTGATTGACCCCGAAGTAGCTCGCCATACACGCGGGCAGATGGGCTCAGAGATGGCCGGCGCATTTAGCTTTCATCCGCTGTACACCTGGATCATGGAACAACAACCAGACCTTGCAAAGTAAGAGGGCCTTACAACATGGATTGGCCTCTTCGCTGCGGAATCTTCATGGCACCGTTTCATCCGGTGAATCAGAACGTGACGCTTGCATTAGAGCGCGACCTACAACTGATTGAACACCTTGACCGCATTGGCTTTCACGAAGCGTGGATCGGCGAGCATCACTCGGGCGGGTTCGAGATCATTGCCTCGCCCGAGGTTTTTATTGCAGCCGCTGCAGAGCGCACTCGGCATATCCGCCTTGGTACTGGGGTGGCTTCGCTTCCCTACCACCACCCATTCATGACAGCTCAGCGGATAGTTCAGCTTGATCACATGACCCGTGGTCGCGTCATGTTGGGGGTTGGGCCGGGAGCTCTGCCCTCGGACGCATTCATGTTGGGCATCAACCCCGTTGACCAGCGACGCAGGATGGAAGAGGGGCTCGAGGCCATCCTTGAACTGTTTCGCAGCGAGGAGCCCGTGTCGATCGAGACCGACTGGTTCACACTTCGAGAGGCACGGTTACAGATTCGGCCGTTTACCGACCCGCACCCAGAAGTAGCCGTCGCTGCGATGATTTCACCTTCAGGCCCTCGAGCTGCCGGCAAGTACGGTTGTTCGTTGTTATCTATCGGAGCTAGCCAGCGCAGCGGCATTGATCTGCTCGGCAGTCACTGGACAGTCATGGAGGAGCGAGCTGAACAGTTTGGTCAACGAGCTGAACGCCGCGATTGGCGTCTTGTCACCATGATGCATATTGCCGAGACCAAAGAGCAGGCCTACAAAGATGTCGAGTTCGGCCTGTCGGACTATGCAACCTACTTCCGGGATGTTGCTGCACTGCCAATCTTCCCCGATGTTCCTCCCTCTGAGCTGGCTGATCACCTCAACCATGTTGGGGGTGCGGTAATCGGCACACCCGATGACGCAATAGCCCTCATCAAAGAGCTGATTCATGAGTCGAACGGCGGGTTTGGCACCATCTTGTTGCAGGCGCATGAGTGGGCAAACCCAGAGGCCACCCGCAGAAGCTACGAACTTTTTGCACAATATGTGTTACCTGCGTTCGACTCGCGATCACTTCGCCCGGAGGAGTCAATGAACTGGGTCATGGAGAATCGAACTGAGCAGATGGGTGCAGCCATGAACGCAATCGGCGCTGCAATGCAAGAGCACGCTGCAGAGAAATCTGCTGCGGGGCAGACCCCGTCCGAGGCGGGCTAACCTGTCAATACAATTCATGCCGAAACCTCACCGGGAGAGTTCCGTCGCAACCAGCGGCGGGCGCCGAAGGAGCAACCGCCCCGGAATCTCTCAGGCACCCGAACCGGTTTGGTCAGGCAACTCTGGAAAGCAGTCAGCACCGGTTTTCGGTACGGGCTCACCGACGGGGAAAGCCAGTAGCCAATCGGCTGCCGGTGAAGCTCTCAGGTACGGCGACAGAGGGGGCATCCACTTTCTTCTGCGACTTGGAGCACCCGATGAACCCCGTTGACTCGTTGACCACCCTTCCCATTGAGGATTTTGCTGATCGGCACCTAGGCCCGACCGAATCCGAAGTGGCAACCATGCTGGCAGCACTTGGCTACGACAGCCTGGACGCCTTGATGAACATCACTATTCCCGAGGCTATTCATCTGACGGAAGAACTCGGCTTTGAGGCTGTTCCGACCGAAGAGGAAGCGCTCGCTCGCCTGAGGCAGGTAGCGAAGCGCAATCAGGTGGTTACCACGATGATCGGGGCGGGCTATTACGGGAACTACACCCCCAACGTGATTCTTCGAAACATCATGGAGAACCCCGCTTGGTACACCGCCTACACCCCGTATCAGCCAGAGATATCACAGGGCCGACTCGAGGCCTTGTTGAATTTTCAGACTGTGGTCACCGACCTCACCGGAATGGACATCGCAAACGCCTCCATGCTTGATGAGGCAACTGCCGCAGCCGAGGCAATGATGTTGGCCCGGCGCCAATCAAAGGTTGTGGGTGACACGTTCTTTGTTGATGCAGACTGCCATCCACAAATCATCGAGGTAGTTCGAACCCGCGCCGAACCGCTCAATATCAAGGTGGCAGTGGGCGACCCGTTCGCCGATTCTGAGTCGCACGAGTACTTCGGAATTCTGCTCTCCTACCCAGGATCCTCGGGCGCAATTCACAGCTACGAGAGCCTTGCCGCCGCTGCGACTGGGCGCGGGGCACTCGTGTGTGTGGCTACCGATCTGTTGGCGCTCACCATGCTGACCCCACCGGGTGAATGGGGCGCAGATGTTGCAATTGGGTCGGCTCAACGCTTTGGCGTTGCCTTCGGCTTTGGCGGCCCGCACGCAGGGTTCATGGCAGTGCGCACCGAGGCTCGACGTTCCCTTCCGGGCCGACTTGTTGGGCTTTCTAAAGACACCAAGGGCCGGCCGGCCCTCAGGCTTGCGCTGCAAACCCGCGAGCAACACATCCGCAGAGAGAAGGCAACCTCGAACATCTGTACAGCACAGGTTCTGCTTGCGGTCATTGCCGCCTCGTACGCCTCCTATCACGGCCCGAGCGGGCTGCTGCGCATTGCACAGCGCACGCACCTTCTCACCTGCGCTACAGCCGAGGCCCTTGAAGATGCAGGCTTTACGCTTGAGTCGCAGAACTTTTTTGACACCGTGACTCTGCGAACCCCTGGCGCTGCAAACAAGCACCTTGCCGACGCGCTCAAAGCTGGGCTCAACCTGCGTGCGCACTCACTTGACGCAATCGGGTTCTCTTGTGATGAGACCACAACTGCTGCCACCGTGGTGGAGTTGCTGTCTGCTTTTGGAGTGACTCGAAGCATTGAGCAGGTTGAGGCTGCCGCAGCGGCCGCCACTGAAACTTGGTCGCACCTGCCACAGGAACTCCTCAGAAGCAGCGACTACCTGACCCACCCGAACTTCAATAGTTATCACTCCGAGACCGAGATGCTGCGGTACTTGCGTCGCTTGGCAGACAAGGATTTGGCGCTCGATCGCACCATGATCCCCTTGGGATCTTGCACTATGAAACTCAATGCCACTGCCGAAATGATTCCCGTGACCTGGCCTGAGTTTTCACAGATTCACCCGTTTGCACCTGCAGATCAGACCGAGGGCTACCTGCAACTCATTCGCGAACTTGAAGACTCTCTCGCTCGCATCACTGGTTATGACGCTGTCTCGCTTCAACCAAATGCTGGCAGCCAAGGCGAGTTTGCGGGCCTGCTTGCAATCCGCGGGTATCACCGCTCACGCAACAACCCCGAGCGCGACTTGTGCTTGATTCCGGCTTCGGCCCACGGCACAAATGCTGCAAGCGCAGTGATGGCAGGAATGCGCGTTGTCGTGGTGGCCACAGATGAGAACGGCAACGTCAACTTAGATGACCTTCGCTCCAAAGCAGAGGAGCACTCCGCTCAGTTAGCGGCAATCATGGTGACCTACCCGTCTACTCATGGCGTGTTCGAAGAGAGCATCGGTGAACTCTGCAAGATCATTCACGATCACGGCGGGCAGGTGTATGTAGACGGTGCAAACCTGAACGCCCTGGTCGGCGTTGCAAAACCGGGCGAATTTGGCGCTGATGTGAGTCACCTCAACTTGCATAAGACCTTTTGCATTCCGCACGGCGGTGGCGGCCCGGGCGTTGGCCCGGTTGCAGTCGGTGCTCACTTGGCGCCGTTCCTGCCGAATCACCAGCAGCGATCTGACGCCGGACCTGGAACTGGGCCAGGTGCAGTGTCTGCAGCACCCTTTGGGTCGGCCAGCATTCTTCCCATTTCTTGGATGTACATCACCATGATGGGTGATCGCCTACGCAAGGCCTCCGAGATTGCCATTCTGTCTGCCAATTACATAGCTGAACGGCTGAGTGAGCACTATCCGATTCTCTACACAGGTAGGGGCGGACTCGTAGCGCATGAATGCATCATTGACCTTCGCCCGTTAGAGAAGGCCGTTGGAATTACCAACGAAGACGTAGCCAAGCGACTCATGGACTACGGGTTCCATGCGCCCACGATGTCATTCCCTGTTCCGGGCACGCTCATGGTTGAGCCAACAGAATCAGAGGGCTTGGCAGAACTCGACCGTTTCTGCGATGCCATGATCTCGATCCGATCAGAGATTGAGCGCGTTGCTTCGGGCGAGTGGACCCTTGAGGACAACCCCCTCGTTCATGCCCCACACACAGCACAAGAGGTCGGAGGCGATCTGTGGGAGCACGCGTACCCCCGATCACTTGCCGGTTGGCCAAGCAAGCACCAAACAGAGTCGAAGTACTGGCCACCGGTGAGCCGTATCGACGGCGGGTTCGGAGACCGAAACCTTGTGTGCTCGTGCCCACCAGTTGAGGCCTTCGCCGAATAAATTGCAGGTGCAGCAGCGCAGGATCGCAGTTGGCCAACTCAGTTCGAGTTGCGCAGCTGTACGACTCAGGTGTTTGACAGAAACGGCAGTTTGACGACCTCGGCCGCAACCAACGTGCCGCGCTGATCAATCTCGACCCGATCACCAACCTGAACGGTCGGGTCTAAGAACGCAAGGGCAATGCCATAGCCAAGAGTGGGTGAAAAGTTCCCTGAGCTGAGTTCGCCAATCACTACGCCATCGCGAAGCACCTGCTGATCTGCTCGTGGCGGTCGACGGCCCTCGGTCTTCAGGCCATACATCAGCGGTGAAACCCCGTTGCTTCTCTGTTGCTCTAGGGCTTCTCTACCAATGAAGTCACCCTTGTCCCAGCTCACTACCCATCCCAGTTGTGCATTCAGGGTAGTAACTCCGTGGCCGAGCTCATGGCCGTGCAGAGGCAGGCCTGCTTCTAGACGCAGCGTGTCACGCGCACCAAGGCCAGCAGGTGAAACTCCAGCGCTCATGACGAGATCCCAGAAGGCCTTTGCAACTGTGATCGGCACAGCGCACTCCACTCCATCCTCGCCTGTGTAGCCAGTTCCAGCAGCAATGCAGTCTTCGCCTTCAAAGCTAAAGGCCTGTACGCAAAACCTGCCAACGGTGGCTGCCTCAGGCAGCACGGCGGCTAGCTTCTGTCGAGCATTCGGACCCTGAATTGCTATGACTGCGCGCATCGGCGTGGTCTCGTTGATCGACAACTCGGCACCGGTCGCAGCAGCCGCAAGCGCCGAACGCACACCCTCGGTGTTTGATGCATTCGGCATGACGTCAAACACCTCGGGCGCGACCCACCAGACGATGATGTCATCGACTACCGAGGCAGTTTCCGGATCGAGCAGGTGGGTGTACTGCGCACGCCCAGGCTGAATCTTGTTGAGGTCGTTTGTAAGCGTTCGCTGCAAAGTCTCGAGCGCATCTGCACCCTCGACACGCACGGTCCCAAGATGGCTTACATCAAAGGCCACTGCATCAGTCCTGCAGAGCCGGTGCTCTTCTAAGGTCCCAGCGGGGTATGACAACGGCATATCCCATCCACCAAAGGGAACCATCTTTGCATCGAGCGAGCGGTGAGCGGAATCTAGCGGGGAGTGCTGCATCAAGTTATGGCCCTACAGCCCAGCAGCTACAGAAACTGTCTGTGCCTGCGTAGCCTCGGTTACTGCTAGGTCAGATGCCGGGGCGGGCGGGCGGAACTCAACGATTCGAGCATCCACTTCTTCTTTCACTCCAGCCAACGGAAGCACGTTCAGAACTCCCTGGCCTTGCTGCAGTACGTCAATGAGTTCCTCGCCGGAGCGAACCAGCACCGAGGTTTTTCCGCTGATGACCAAGTTGGCCGTAGTGATGTCTTCGATCAGGTGTTCGCGCATGTAGTCGAACGCCTGACGCACGGACTCAAGCTTGAGGCCTGCGTCTAGAAGCGTTTTGATGATCTTCAACTCCAGCAGATCACGGTAGGAGTACAAGCGGCGCGATCCGCTACCACGTGCCTCTGCAAGGGACGGCACCAACAGGTCAGTTCGTGCCCAGTAATCCAGCTGCCGATAGGTGATTCCAACTATCTCGGCTGTCTTGCGGCCGCTAAAACCCTGCTCTTGAGTCGGCAGTTCTAGGGCTTCGCTGATGATCTCGTCCATTGATGGCGCTCCACGTCTTTGTGCCAGAGGATTCCGGCCCCAAGTTGCATCCGAGAAATTACTCCGCAGTAGTAAGTATGGGGTGGATGTTCTGATTTGCCTAGTCAGAGCAGGGAGTGCGGTCGCGATTACGCGCCGAAGTCCTCTGGGGAAACCTGATCAATGAACTGTTTGAACTCTTCTACCACTGCTTCTGGAAGGTCACCCGACTCGCCTTCTTCGGCAGTTTCTTCAACAAATCCAGCAGTATCGAGAACTTCCTCGGAGGAAAATATCGGGCAACCGACCCGAACGGCTAGGGCCACGGCGTCAGAGGGGCGAGCAGAAATGTGTTGCATGCCAGACGGAGAACTCACTTCTAGGTCGGCGTAGTACGTGGTCTCACGCAACTCGGTGATCACAACACGTTCGAGCTGCGCGCCGAGTCCGTCAAGTACATCACAGAACAAATCGTGGGTCAGTGGCCGAGGGGTTTCGACCCCCTCCATGGCAAAGGCAATTGCAGTGGCCTCGGGCCCTCCGATGAAGATCGAAAGTTGACGACGACGGCCTTGCAGTTCGCGCAGCACAACCACGGGGGTATTACTCGGAAGTTCTACGCGCACGGCGACCAACTCAAGCTCGATCACCTCACTACCTTAGTGCCCGTACAGCGCTTCGCTGACAGCAGTTCACGCTGCCGCCTCGTGCCGAGTCGCGTCCAAGAACGCTCAGTCCTGATCCGTCCGGGTGATCTGCGACAGTTGCCGCTGCAACAACGCAGCGTGAAGCTCAGCACCCATGGCAAGGAGTTCCTCGCATCGCTCAGCTGCTTGCTGACGAGAGGCGGGGTTGCGCTGTTTGATCAACGGAACCACGAGTTGCTCGACAAACCCAGCCTCGCGCTCGGCCGAGACCTTGTACATGCGCAAGTGACGCGGTTCTACACCGAGCTCGGCGTACCGGGCTGCAAACTTCGCTACCTCGACTGCCTCACCGTCGTACGTCGGCCGGCCACCCATAAACCCAGGAATGACCAGTCCGTACTGCTCTAGCCCTGCAAGTAGCTCCTCGCTAATGCTGCACAATGCGCAGAGCTCCTCTGCTGACAGCAGGGTGTCTGCAGCAGCGGGCTTCTTCTTCCGAGCGGGCTTACCCCGACCAGATTTTGCGGGCTGCGGCGAATCAGACTCGGTGGCTTCAGCCCCGCCTTGATCGGAGTCAACACCGGCTTTGCGAGAGCGTCCCTTGATGCGTGGATCTTCTTGAAGTGCAGCAACTACATCAGCGGGCGTCGCGTGAGCAGGACGGGTCGGGTCTGTCACTGGCTCTCCAATGGTGGTCGTCTCAACGGAAACTTCTGCATCTTTTTGGGCAGTTCGAGCCTCTGGGAGTAGTGCCCGCGAACGCTGTGTTGAACTTGCCCCGGCAGGTCGTTGGGTCGCCGAAGCAACCGCTGGGTGCGCTGGAGACAAACGCTGAGCTTCGCCAGGCGAGCCAGCTGCTGGCAGTGCCTCCGAGGTGAGGTCATCATCTGGATCGTCTTCGTCGTCAAGATCTTGCACGGCTGCGGGATCAAGTAAGTCAAGGTCAGTGGTGGTGGACCACAGCGTTGGCTGAGCGCCCAATGGGTCATATTGATCCACGCCTTGTTCCAACATGTTTTTGATCACTTTGAGCGGCAAAAAATTGTCTCGCTGTTGATGCAGAATCCAGCGGAGTCGCTCAATGTCTGCATCATAAAATTTCCGGTATCCAGAGCCAGTTCGCTCGGGGGCAATCAGACCTTGGCTTTCTAAGAAACGAATCTTTGAAATCGTCACGTCCGGGAAGTCCTGTTGCACCATGGCAAGCACTTCGCCAATAGACAGGTGACCAGCTGTTGCAGTGTCACTCACGCCGGACCCCCAAGAATTCCGATTACAAACACAAACCTAAACTTTCCTACTTGCACCTGAGCCCCCTCACGCAACAGCGCCTGCGTTACGCGTTCACCATCAAGGTAGGTTCCGTTGAGCGAACCGGAGTCGAAGAGCTGAAATTGACCCTCAGCGTCTCTTCGCACCTCGGCGTGATTGCGTGACACCGTGATGTCATCAAGAAAGACAATGCTCTTGGGGTCGCGGCCGATCGTCACCACATCCTCGGCGAGAGCAAACCGAGCACCTGCGGTGGAACCGCGCGTAATGATGAGCTGGCCGACTTCACCTGCGCCAGCAACATCAACACCAACGATGGGGTAGCTGCCAGTGGCAAGTTCTGTCTCCTCTGGGAGTTCAGCTCCACAAGCCGAGCAAAAGTTAGCTCCCGGCTGATTCAGGATGCTGCACACCAAGCAGATGGTTCCATCGGCACCCACGGACCCGACGCTCAGTTCTCAGTGATCTGCCGGTAGGCAGCAGCATCAAGGAGCGCCTCGACAGCGGCAAGGTCCGTTGGCTCAATAGTTGCAATCCATCCGGCTTCGTAGGGGTCTGAGTTGATGAGCTCGGGTGATAACTCAAGCTCTGGATTGACCTCAACCACCGTGCCGCTGATCGGCGCATAGATCTCAGACACCGACTTGGTTGACTCAACCTCGCCGAATGAGTCTCCGGCGCCCACTGCGGCACCGATATCTGGCACTTGAACGAAGACAACGTCTCCGAGTGCATCTTGTGCAAAATCGGTAATACCGATCCGCACCTTGCCGTCCTCAATCCGAATCCACTCGTGGTCGGATGAGTACCTGAGTTCTTCTGGCACGTTCATAGTTGCAAAGCTACCCGACCGAGGCAGGTCCGCGAGTGCCTATCGCTCAAGGATCAACTGATCGGTTACGGATGAGTTGCTGATTCGTTGCTGAGCAACTACTTGAGCATCTGTCGAATGCGCCGCGCATACTCCTGAGCCAAGGTCCGTGCGTCGCTAGCGCTGTCTCCTTCAGCCCAGATATGGGTGATCGGCTCCTCTGGGTCTGGCAGTACCAGCACCCATCCGGAATCGTGATGAACCTTGATCCCATCGATGAGTTCAACATCGCGACCCTGTGTTTGTTCCACAAGGGTGCGCATCACGGTACCTTTCTGCTCCCAGGGTGTAATGACCTGCTCGTGGAGCAGATGGACGGAGGGCGCATGAGCGACAAGCTCCGACAGTTTCACATCTCGACCCGACAGCAGATCAAGCATTTTGAGCAACCCAGCGGCTGCATCAAAGGCCGGAAGGAAGCCCGGCAAAATGATGCCACCCTCTAGATTCGCGGCGAACCCAACTGCAGGAGAGTCGGCCTCTTCCATCAGTGCAGCAGCGGATGTTTTGGTCCACAACACCTTGTAGCCACGCGACTCGACAATCTTCGCTGCAGCCCGACTCACGGTCACGGGAAGAGCCACGGTATCGCCCAGAAGGTTGTCGCATACAAGGTCCAAGAACACAAACAAAAGCTGATCAAACGACAGCACGGTTCCTTGGTCATCAACCAGCAACAGCTGCTCGCCGCTCGGGTCGATGAGTGCCCCTAAGTCGGCACCAGAGGCCTTCACGAGAGACGCAACCTGAGCAGCATGCTCGTCTCGATCGAATCCGAGCGTGCCCTTGGTAGATGCGAATGGGTTGACTACGAGGACCTCAGCTCCAAGCTTTGCCAGCACATTCGGCATAACGAAACTAGTAGAGCCGTAGGAATAATCGATGACTACTTTGAACCTTCTTGCAGCAACGCGTTTGACGTCGATGGTGTGTTCAAGCGCCAGGGCATACTGCTCAAGCGCACGCGGCACTAGGTCTATGTCGCCAATGTCTGCCGGTCTCACCCTGCGGAAGTCTTCACGGGTAAAGAGTCGCTCTATTTTTCGCTGCTGCTCTTCTAAAATGTCGGAGCCACCGCGATCAAAGAACCGGATGATGACCGAGTCTGGATCAACAGAACTTAACCGCAGCGTGATTGCGGCAGAAACAAGCGTCGACCGGCAGTGAAACCGTGTCAGCGGAACGCTGGCTGTTTCTAGGTCTAAGACGTTGATCCCTCCGGCATTGAGGCCCGCGATCATCGCTCGCTTCAGCATGCGTGCTGCCCTGCTGGAATCTCGTGACACCACGACAGTGGCGTCTTTCTTGAGCGAGGTTGCAAATGCCAGGGCAACCTTGGCTGCAAGTTCGGGGGTCATATCAACGTTGGCAAGCCCAGTGACTCCCCCGTTGCCGAACAAGCTTCTTGCGCCGCGCGACTCCCAGATAACCGAGGAGTTCACTACTGCGCCTGCCTCGACGGTCTTGAACGGATAGACCTTGATCTCGGAGGAGAGCACCGCGTTCTCTCCAACAAATACCTCGTCTCCGAGCACCACTCCTTCTTCGCAGCGCACGCCTCGACGCAGATCTGATGCACGGCCAACCAAGGTTCCGCGGATCATGACGCCTTCGCCGATGTAGGCATTTTCGTGAATGACACTTCGTTCGATGTGGCCATCCCGACGCATGCGAACACCATCGCCAAGAACCGAGTACTCCCCAAGTTCTGCGCCGGACTCAAGGAAACAGTTGTCTCCAATCACCGCAGGGCCGTTGATAACTACGCCATGGTTGATCTCTACACCTTCTCCGATAAAGACACCAGGCGATACTTCAAAGCCGGGGATACGGACCGAGACTTTGTCATCAAGGATGTCTTTGTGCGCCCGCAAGTAGGCACCAAGGGTGCCAACGTCCTCCCAGTAGCCTTCGGCAACTGACCCAAACACTGCCTTGCCCGCCTCTAGCAGCGCAGGAAAAACATCCGAGGAGAAATCAACAGGAACATCGGCGGCTATCCAGTCGAAGATTTCAGGTTCGAGAACGTAGATTCCTGAGTTGATGGTGTCTGAAAACACTTGCCCCCATGTGGGCTTTTCTAAGAAGCGCTCAATCGAGCCGTCCTCGTTCGAAATGACGATTCCATATTCGAGCGGGTCTTCGACTCTCACAAGGCCAATCGTTGCCAAGGCCTGACGATCAAGGTGTGACTGAATCAAGGCTGATAAGTCAATGTCGGTCAGGACATCGCCAGAGATCACCAGAAACGTCTCGGTGAGTTCGTCCATTGCGTTGCGCACCGAGCCTGCTGTGCCAAGCGGATGCTCCTCGGATGCGTAGCTGATCTTTACGCCGAACTCTGCACCATCGCCAAAGTGGTTGCGGATTGCATTCGGCATAAATGCAACTGTTACCACGATCTCTTCAATGCCATGCGCCTTGAGCAGGTCGATGATGTGTTCCATCATCGGTCGGTTCACCAACGGCAGCATTGGCTTTGGGGAGTTTGAGGTCAGCGGGCGCAGACGGGTGCCTTCGCCTCCCGCCATGATCACGGCCTTCACGAGTGGTTCATCCTTTGGGGAATTGGCGGTTGGGACAGCATTTACTCGGCCGGCCCCGAGGTGGGTGTAGCCGGCGCGTTGGCCTGCGACTCTGGGTTGCTACGCAGAGCACGGCCCTCGCGCAGGGCGACGATCCCCTTAGGGAAGTAACCAAAAAATGCAATCATGCTGCAGACCAACCCGGGGATGGCGGCGCACCAAGCAATAGTCAAGAGCACCGTCTGCGCCGGAGTCCCCGCCAAGCGCTCATCGGCTGATGCGAGAAAGGCCGGGAACGCAGTCATCATCGCAAAGGTGCCGCACTTGCCAACCCAAGTGACGTCCATTCGCTTGGCTCCGAGCAGAACGGTCCCCGCAACAAATACCGAGAGCACAACCTCGCGGATCACCACGATCCAAGCAAAGGGTTGGAAGTACGAAATATCGAGATGCGCCAGCATGATCCCGATGATTCCAACAATCATCAAGAGCCTGTCCACCGTAGGGTCGAACATTTTTCCAAAGTTCGAGACTTGCCCAAACCGTCTTGCAACGTACCCGTCAACCCAGTCAGTGGCGCCAAGTGCTCCAAGAAGAACTGCAGCCGCCAAATAGTTCTCTGGACCAAACAGCAGCCAAATAAAGAGAGGGATGCAGAGGAGTCGAATCAGAGTGATCGCGTTTGGAGCAGTCAAGAGGCGGTCTTCGCCCTCTGGAATCTCTTCCCCGGCGAGTCCGCGAGGTTTTGTCACTGGATCTGTCATCGGTTGCAGTCTATGACCTGCGCTAGGCCGTAGAAGTGGTGTTCGGCAACGAGTCCCGTGCAGCCGCTCAGAGATTCGTGCCAGCCTTGCGAACAACTCGTAGTGTTGGAGACATGAGCACTGATTCTGCCAAACCCGAGGACTCCGTTTTCACCAAGATCATTCGGGGTGATTTCCCAGGGCGCTTTGTTTGGGAAGGGCCCGAGGTGGTGGCCTTTCTGACAATCGCTCCGCTCAGACCAGGCCACACCTTGGTAGTTACCCGCCAGCAGGTGGATCAGTGGACTGATCTTGACGAGGCCACTTGGCAAGAAGTGGCCCGCGTTCAACTCGCCGTGGCTACGGCGCTAAAGGCCTCGTTCGCGTGCGAGCGAATCGGGTCGATCATCGCTGGCCTTGAGGTACCGCATTGCCATGTTCACCTCGTGCCAATTGACCACGAGTCGGACCTGAACTTTGCCAACGCCGACTCAGCAGCAAACCCAGAAGACCTTGACCTCGCTGCCGAGCAGATTCGCTCGGCGCTGCGCGAACTTGGCCACAGCGAAGTCTCTGGCTAACAACGCATTTCTAAACAACTGCGTTAGGCCCTAGTTGCTCACAGTGGCGTGGGTTGCTCAGAGTGGCGTTATCAGCTGTGCACCCTGATTGCGGGCGCTGTTCACTTCAGTTGACACTGCGAAGAACTCAAGGTCCTCATCCCGAGCGGGAACCAGAAGTTCTTGGAGTGCTTCAACCTGAGTCTCCTGTGGAGACAGCCAGTGCCCCCAATCCTCTCTCTGCAGTATCACTGGCATTCGGTCATGCAGAGCTGCGATCTTCTTATTTGCCTGAGTCGTAATGATTGTGCAGGTTCGCAGCACTGTGTCTTGCTGCAGATCGGCGCTATCCGGATCAGAGCTCTTACCGCCTCGCCACTCTTCCCACAGCCCAGCGAAGGCAAGCGGTTCAGAAGTTGGCGAGTGAATAAAATACGGCTGCTTGGTCTTCGAGTCTGCAAGTTTGACCCACTCATAGAATCCATCTACCGGGATGATGCAGCGACGTTTGGCAAAGGCTGAACGAAACGATGGTTTGGTAGCAACAGTCTCGCTGCGAGCATTGATCATCCGCACCCCGATCGACTCGTCTTTGGCCCAAGAAGGAACAAGGCCCCACCGACAAGTGGTGAGCAGTCTTGACTCCTCGCGCTCAAGAACCACTCTGATCACCGCAGTCGGCGCAACGTTGTATCGAGGAGCGCTCTCAAGGATCTGCTCTTCAACTGCATCTAGATCAAAGAACTTGGCCAAGCTCAGCGATGTAGATGTAGAAACAAAGCGGCCACACATAGGCGCATTTTAGAGCTCAAGAGCACATCAGGTGCATCAAGTGAGAGCGCAAGCACTCCCACAACTAACATCTCTCAGGTCATGTCCGCACCGCACACTCCAGCAGCACACCCTTCCCGAGGCGCGCAGCCAGGTAGCAAAGAACCGGTGCCACTGATCTCTATCGTGACGCCCACGTATAACGAGGCCGAAAATCTGCCGATCCTCATTGAGCGTTTACATGCTGCGCTTGGCGTGCTTCCTCACGAAATCATCATCGCTGATGACAACAGTCCCGACGGCACATGGCAAGTTGGCGAAGACCTTGCAGCCGAGGACCCAACACTTCGCATCATGCGTAGGTTTCACGACCCTGGGCTCTCTGCCTCCGTACTTGACGGGCTATCTACCGCCCGTGGCGAGGTTCTGGTGGTCATCGATGCCGACCTTCAACACGACACTGCGGTACTGCCAGAGATGCTCAGCCACGTTCTCACAAACCGTGTTGATGTTTGTGTTGGTTCCCGCTCGACTACCGGCGGCGGCTACGGGGACTGGTCAGCGAGTCGCCGCTTTGTGAGTTGGGTGGCCACAGTCATCGCCAAGGTTCTGTTGCGCGTATCCGTCAGCGACCCAATGAGCGGTTACTTCGTTGTCTCTCGAGCTGCCTACGAGCAGACTGCTCCATCGATCAACCCGAGGGGGTTCAAAATCCTGCTCGAGTTCATCGGCCGAAACAGAAATCTCCGCGTGGACGAGGTGGGCTACGAATTTTCGAATCGGATTCACGGCGAAACCAAACTGAATCGTTCTGTTATCCGCTCCTACCTCTTAGGAGTGGCGGAACTGCGCGTAGGCCGGCAGATCAATCCCACTTTCTTGTTGTACGCACTCGTTGGATTAGTGGGCTTGGCGGTCAACTCAGTTCTCTTTACTCTGGCCGAAGCGGTTGGATTCCCTGAGATCACCACTGGGCTGAACGACGCTATCGACCCCATTGCGACCTCGTTCCTCTTTAGCGTTCAAGTAACAATTCTGTTGCTGTTCGCCATGAACAACGAGTTCACCTTCTGGGAGCAGCGTTACCGAGGCTGGGCAATGATTCCCGCCTTTGCTCTGTACGAAGTCATGTCATTAGTTGGCACCAGCGTGCATGTGGCTGTGTTCACCTCGCTGCAAAACATCGGCTTTTTACTGAACCTGCTCGGTACAAGCGCCTCTCGCGTTGTACAGAACCTGATCGGCGCATCCATAGCCCTAGTGCTGAATTGGTTCCTCAACACCACCTACTTGTGGCGACGCAGGCAGCGCTAACCGTCGCAGCGCTCTTAGGTAGTTTTACCTATTCAGTTGGTCTCAACCTTTAGTCACACTCCTGCCATAAGGGAGATATACCTAAGGAGCAGTAATGAGGCGACCAGTAATTATTGTGAGTTTTTTGGCGATTTTGTCTGCCATTTTATTGGCGTGTACACCGGGGGGTCCGATACCGACCACCACAACCGTCCCAGAAACCACGATCCCAGAAACCACCGTCCCAGAGCCCAGCACCACCGTTCCAGATACCACGGTCCCGGAAACCAGCGTGCCTGAGCCCAGCACCACCGTTCCAGATACCACCGTCCCAGAAACCACCGTCCCTGAGCCCAGCACCACCGTCCCCGAAACCACCGTCCCCGAGACCACAACCACGCTGCCATCGGTTGCCGAGGACTGTACCGCTCGAGGCAACAACGCTGATCTACACGGCTGCGATCTTCGATCCGCGGACTTCTCGAACGGCAACTTCTACCAAGCCAATCTGAGAGGTGCCAACCTGTCAGGCGTGACTGCCAGCAATCTGAACCTGCAGGGAGCGGATCTGACCGGAGCAAACCTGAGTGGAACAACGTTGTCGAACAGTTCGCTGTATGCCGCCGACCTGACGGCTGCGCTTCTGACAAATAGCAGTTTCACGAACGTCAACTTCCAAAGTGCGAACCTGACTGGAGCCAATCTCACTGGCGCAGCCTTTGCTAGTTCAGGCTTCTACGCGGCGACTTGGTCGAATACAACATGCCCAAATGGAGTGGTTCAGTCCACCGACTGCACAGTTTCTAGCCCCACCTGAAGACCCCCCAAGGACAGCCCGCTCCGGCATCTTAGCGGTGCCGGAGCGGCACATCCCTTGCACAGCTCCGATACTGCCGAGTCGACGAACGGCCTAGGTAGAACCACCCATTGAAGGTACGGCTAGCAGCAGCGACCCTGCTCTGTAAGGCGAATTGAGAACGGGAGAAGGTTGTGGACTCGAATATAAGACTCTGGCCAAGAGCGCTCATGATGCTCTTCCTGCTTGGGGCTTGCGTCGCTGCTTGTGTTCCCCAGAGTCCAGCACCTACTTCTACGAGCACAACGTCACTTCCAGCGGCAGTCGATTGCACAGACCACAGCCCTGGCGCAGACCTTCATGGATGTGACCTCAGTGGAGCCAACTTCAGCAACGTAGACCTGACAGGGGCAAACCTTGCTGGGGCTAATTTGGTGAGCGCGTACCTGTACATGGCCGATCTCAGTAACGCGAATCTCACAGGTGCAACGATGAGTAACGCCAACCTGCAAGGAACTTTGTTGGTTGGCGCACAGATCGCAAATGCCAACCTCAGCAGCTCATATTTCTTCATGGCCAATCTGGCCGGAGCCAACCTGGCGGGAAGCAACCTCAGTAACGCAAATCTGCAGGAGACCGTGCTCAGCGGAGCGGACCTCTCGAGCGCCAACTTGAGCGGGATCTATGCCTACGGTTCGGACTTGAGTTCTGCCAACCTGCACTACACAAATTTGGCGAATGCAAATATGCAAAACGTGAACCTCTCCCAGGCCGACCTCACCGGTTCCAACCTCTCTGGCACATACTTCTTTGGTTCAACCTGGATGGATACCACATGCCCGGACGGTGTCGTGCAATCCACTCAGTGCTTTTTGACCTGAGCGATTTCGATCAAAATATTTGGACAAAGAGCGCTGCGCCGTTCGAAGCCTCTCTACCTCTTGCCCTGGACCCAGCAGCTCGACCTACATGCCAGCCATTGAAGCTTGT
>WLJI01000046.1 GCA_009701845.1 Actinomycetota bacterium | reverse complement strand
TGTCAGTCCACCCAGAACTCGCTCAATCAAAAGGCGCAACGAAACGGCCTGTCAGCCGACTGTCACCCGACTGTCTCTCGGCACTGGAAGAATGGGCCAATGCCTCGCCAAGAAGAGTTATTCGGGAGCTTTGCCCGAGAAGTTATTGATGTGCCCGTCACCGACGAGATGGAGAATTCCTATCTCGCCTATTCGCTGTCGGTCATCACAGCTAGAGCTATCCCTGATGTGCGCGATGGCCTCAAGCCGGTGCAACGCCGGATCTTGCATTCCATGGCCAATAACGGCCTACGCCCAGACCGTCCGCATCGGAAATGCGCCGGCGTCGTTGGCGACACAATGGGCAAGTATCACCCCCACGGTGATGGCTCGATTTACGACGCACTGACCAAGATGGGCCAAGACTTCAGCAGGAACATCACGCTGATTGATCCGCATGGAAACTTCGGAAGCTTGGATGATCCTCCGGCTGCGCACCGCTATACGGAGTGCCGCCTGACTCAGGCTGCGATGGAAATGCTGAGCGAAATAGACGAAGACACCGTCGAGATGCGTGCCACCTTTGACGGCGAAAACGAAGAGCCGCTCTACCTTCCAGCGCGCCTTCCGAACTTGTTAGTCAACGGCACCACAGGAATTGCTGTTGGCATGGCAACCAATATGGCAAGCCACAATCTCGGAGAAGTAGCCGAGGCCATCAAGCTCGTCATGACCAAGCGCCGGCCCAAGCCAACAATCGAAGAACTCATGAAGGTGCTTCCTGGTCCCGACTTTCCGTCCGGGGGCATCATCATCGATGACAGCATCCGAGAGGCTCTCGAGACGGGACGTGGCAGCTTTCGTATCCGAGCAAAAGTCGAGATCGTCAATCTGACCCGCTCCCGCCAAGGCCTTATCGTCACCGAGTTGCCCTATCAGGTTGGCCCCGAGCGCGTGGTTGCTCGGGTCAGAGAACTCATGCGCTCAGAGAAGCTGCCCATGGTGAGCGATATCAAGGATCTGTCAGATCGCAAGACTGGCCTGCGCCTAGAGATCGAGCTCCGCCCTGGCGCAAATGCGAAGGGTGTGCTGACTGATCTGTTTCGGCAGACCCCACTCGAAGAGACCTTCGGCGTAAACAACGTGGTGCTGATCAACGGCAACCCCACCACGGTGGGGCTGTACGAGTTGTGCCATCACTACATCGAACACCGCCTTGATGTCGTGCGTCGTCGCACCCAGTTCCGCCTTGAAAAGGCGCAACGCAGGCTGCACCTGCTTGAGGGTCTCTTGATTGCGCTCGACGCAATCGATCTTGTGGTGTCGATCATTCGATCCTCTCAAGATGTTGGCGAGGCTCGCTCTCGTCTCATTGAGCAACTCAACCTCTCTGATGTGCAGGCCGTGCATATCTTGGATATGCAGCTTCGTCGCCTGACGGCCTTAGCCAAGCTCGAACTAGAGGCCGAGGCAACCGAGCTGCGCGGCCAGATCGAGGACTACAACAAGATCCTTTCCTCTGAGCAGCGCCAGCGCACCATCGTGTTGAACGAGCTCGAAGACATGGTTGAACGCTTTAACTCCCCTCGTCGGTCTCGCATTATCAGCCCCGATCAGCTTGATGACATCACCCTTGAAGATGTTGCCGCAGAGGTAGCCGCTGCGCGAGTTGAGGAGCCCTGCGTCGTGTCACTGTCGCAGTCAGGGATGATCGGTCGAGAGCCCGTAGACGGACCAAAGCCCGCTACCTTCGGCCGCCACGATGTACTGATCCAGCGAGTTGGAACTACAACGCACTCGCAACTCTGGGGGCTCACCAGCCGCGGGCGTGTGTTTCCCACCAGCGTCGAGGCCATCGGCGAGGTCTCGGGCCGCAGCAGAGGCAGTGCGCTGAACGAGCTGTTTGCACTTGATAAGGGCGAGAGCATTCGCTTGTTAGTTACGGCTGCTCGAGCTGGAGCAGAAGAGCCGCCACCCCTCATGCTCGTCACGACTCAAGGAATCATGAAGCGCATCAGCATTGAGGAACTCGTTGGTACTCCTGCCGGAAAAGCTGCGATCAAGCTCAAGCCGGGCGACTCAATCCTGACTGCCTTCCCGGCACCGGATGGCCAAGACGTGGCCGCGATTGCGTCAAACGCACAGGCCATGCGATGCGAGGCCGCAGCAGTACCCATTCAAGGTCGCGGTGCGGCAGGGGTGACCGGCATGAAGCTTGCTGATGGCTCCACTGTGGTGGGCGCAGGTGCTGTTGACGAGGAGTCGATTCTGCTGACGGTGACTGACTCGCAAACTGCCAAAGTGACTGATGCCTCAGAGATTCCAACTAAAGGCCGGGCCACCTCTGGCTTGCGGATCACCAAGTTCCGCACAGAAAAGCGTTTGGACTGGGCCTATGTTGGCACTGAGCAGGACCTGCTGTTGGTGGTGGGAACCGAGGATGCTCCGTCTAAAGCAGATGCCTCACCTGAGCCGCTCACCATTGCCCATACGGCAAGAGACTTGGTCTCAAAGGCAACGCGCCGGCGCTTCTTGGCCGTTGGTTTTGGACGCTGGTAGCCCAGACTGTCTTGCAGCCGTGATTGACTAAGTACACATGGCACAGCCCACCTCTTCTTCAGCACGCAATCGAACCCCCGCCGCATACGACGCAAAGAGCATTCAACTGCTTAAGGGTCTAGAGGCTGTCCGCAAACGCCCAGGCATGTACATCGGCGGCACCGGCCCCGAGGGCCTTCACCATTTGGTGTGGGAGCTGATCGACAATTCCGTCGATGAGGCCGCAGCAGGCTTTGCCAACCTGATCGAAGTCACCTTGCATCGAGACAGCTCGGTGGAAGTCTCTGACAATGGGCGCGGTATTCCCATTGGAAAGAAGGACGGCAAGCGAACTGCTCTCGAGGTGGTCTTTACCGAGTTGCACGCAGGCGGCAAGTTCGGCACCGGCGCGTACTCCTCTTCCGGTGGCTTACACGGTGTGGGCGCGTCGGTAGTGAACGCTCTGGCTGCCAAGCTCATCGTTGAGGTCGACCTTGATGGGGCCACCCATCGACTCAGCTTCGAGAATCAACTCCCAGGCAAGTTTTCTGCGACTGGGAAGTTCACCCCAGGATCAACTCTCGAGGTAGTTCGCAAGATCCCCCCGCGCAGGACCGGAACTCGAGTTCGTTTTTGGCCAGACCTTGACATCTTTGATCCCGGCCTCTCACTCGAGTACGAAATTATTCGAGATCACTGTGCGCAGGTCTGCTTCTTGGTGCCTGGCCTGAAGGTTCGCCTGATCGACAAGCGCGGGTCATCACCACGAGAGCCCGAAGAGTTCGTAGCTAAAGGCGGCTTGGCTGACCTTGTAGAGACCCTGTCTCTTGGCGAGTCGATTACCGAGGTCATTACCCTGCACGGTCAAGGAACCTTCGAAGAGAAGGTTCCCGTAGATGGCATCATGCAAGTAGTCGAGCGAACCTGCACCGTGGATATTGCGATTCGGTGGGTGAAAGGGTTCGAACCCGTTCTTTGCAGCTTCGTCAATACCATTCCCACAGTTGAAGGTGGCACGCACGTAGCTGGTTTTGAGCGTGCCATGACCAAGGTCTCGAACGATGTGCTGCTTGCGGGCACAAAGAAGCTGGCCCGGTTTGCAAAGGTAGGCAAGGACCGCGCCGAGAAAGGCGATGTCCAAGAGGGCATGGTTGCTGCCATCAAAGTGACGTTCCCAGAGCCGCAGTTCAAGGGCCAGACCAAACAAGAACTCGGTACGCCGGCTATTCAGAGCATCGTGTACGAGGTTGTTCGAGATAACTTCACAAACTGGATCGAGGGCGGAGGCAAGAAGACCCATATTGCGGCCCTCCGAGACAAAATCACTCAGGCTGTCATCAATAGGGTGACGACCAAGGCCACCCTTGATGCTCGCCGAAAGGCCGCCAATCTCAACTCGGGGGCGATGCCCGACAAGCTCGCTGATTGCCGACGGCACGGTATTGATGCAGAGCTTCTGATCGTAGAGGGAGATTCCGCTGCCGGGCCTGCCAAGGCCGGACGCAACGCCGAGTACATGGCCGTGCTTCCGCTGCGCGGAAAGGTAGTCAACGCTGGTAAATCCACGCTCAAACAGGTCATAGAAAATGCTGAGGCTCAGGCGCTCTTCACCGCAGTCGGTGCAGGCTCTGGGGCCGATTTCAACCTTGACCAGGCTCGATACGGCCGGATCATCATTCTGTGCGATGCCGATGTCGACGGCAGTCACATCCGGTGTTTGTTGCTCACCCTGATCTACCACTACATGCGGCCTCTCCTTGAGGCAGGACGAGTCTTTGCCGCCCAACCACCCCTCTACACCGTCAAAGTGGGCGACAAAGTGGTGCACGCGTTCTCGGATGCGGACAAAGACCGCCTGACAGCAGAACTCAGCAGTGGCAATAGAAAAGCCGAGAATCTGCAGTGGGTGCGATTCAAAGGTCTCGGAGAGATGGACGTCGAGGAACTAGCTGTGACCTGTTTAGATGCAGAGACGCGCATCCTGCGGCGCATCACCATGCAAGATGCCGAGGCTCTCATTCAAGCGGGTGATCTCTTCGAAACTCTCATGGGAACTGACGTTGCTCGCCGCAGACAGTTTCTGCTCGATCACTCAGAACTCGTAGACCGCGACATACTTGACGTCTGAGCATGCTGCATCTTTGCTCTACAGCCGTATCCTGAGTACTTGCTTGGTCCTGAACAGCTGAGGGACCTTGAACAGCCGAGGGGCCGAACTTGTCTGTGGGGGTAACCGACAACCGATTGATTCATGTGGACGGGCCCAAGCTCGGCCACATTCCAGCCTTCGATGGTTTTCGGGGCCTGTTTGTGCTGCAGGTGGTGCTCTATCACGCACTCGTGACCGATTTTCTGCGCGGATCGCCCATCATCATCGACTGGTTCTTCGTAGCAAGCGGGTTCCTGATCACCACGTTGCTGATGGACGAGCGCAAGTCGACCGAAACCAACGATCTACGTCGGTTCTACCAGCGCAGAGCGCTCCGCTTGTTCCCTGCGATGTACCTGATGATCTTTGTGTCCACTCTGATGATCATTTTTGCAATCAATTTTGTTCCCGCAGCCCAAGAACAATTACACACCTGGTGGATCGAGCCCCTTGCAGCCGCTACATACTGCTACTACATCGTTGCGGCGTTCATGCCTGCAACCCTTGATGGGGTGTTGGGCCACACCTGGAGCCTGACCGTTGAAGAACAGTTCTACTTCATCTGGCCACTCATCTTTTTTGCAGCCATGCGCCTCAAGCGGCGCAGTTCAGACCTCAAGCTCATCATTGGGTCAGTGGTCTTCATCGTGGTCGTGATGAGCACCCGTGTGATCTTCCAATCAGAGATTGTCATTCTTGGCCCCGATGGGGTGACCTTCTCTGACGAGAACGACCCCACATGGCAAGGCATCGTGTACCGCCTCGCCTCGGCACGCCCAGACATGATTGTGTACGGCTGTCTGCTGGCTTTCTTTATTCGCTCTATCCCTCGGCCGATTACTGCGCAGTGGCGTCGGTGGATTGCCGTTGGCGGGGTAATCGGATGGATTGGGTTCTTGGGGTTCATCGCCCTTGGTGACCGTGCCCCGGGCTTCGAACTCTTCGGCGGGCCGATGTATCAGGTGTGCCTGCTCCTGCTTGCGCCCCTGATTTTGGACTTATACCTGCGCCAAGAGAGTCTGATTTCTCGGGGCCTGAGCCACCGCCATCTGCAGTGGCTAGGTCAGCGTTCCTACGGCATCTACCTGTGGCATATCCCGGTGCTGTACCCGTTCCTTGCCCTTATGGATGGCGTCTTTGGTCTCAAGCGCCTTGTTTTAGGCCTCATTGGTGCAGGCCTAGGCGTGCTTGCAGGAATAGCGTCCTATCGTTTTATTGAACAACCCTTCCTCCGAATCAAAGACAGCCGCTATAAGCGACCCCAAGACAGCCAACCCGCACACCCGCCACCCACATGACAACGACCACATGACAACAACACCGAGTGCCGCTAGTCCCGGCTTTTTGGCCACGCTGACTGGGCCAACCGAGCGCAAGCTCGGTTGGAACCCAGCCCTTGATGGTGCCCGCGGTGTCAGCGTGGTGCTTGTGATGTCATTTCACTTCATGGGAAGCCGCTACCTAGATGGTGCACCCATTTTGGTGGACATGTTCTTCATGCTGTCGGGGTTCTTGATTACTACCCTCATGTTTGAGGAGCGGGCTGCTCGCGGCGCAATCTCTTTACGAGACTTCTATCTGCGACGTGTGTTTAGGTTGTTCCCCGCGGTGTACACGCTGCTGGCGGTGTTTCTGGTATTCGCCCTTCTCTTCGGTGGTGCAGAAAGGGAGCAGTACGTCATCGAGTTCTTAGCCGCAGCGTTCTATGTCTATGACTTTCTGATTGCTTGGGTTGGCGTTGAAGGCCAAGCCCTTGTGCAACTTTGGACGCTCTCTCTTGAGGAGCAGTTCTATTTTGTCTGGCCGCTGCTGTTGATTGCAGCGATGAAGGCTGGCAAGGCCCGCCGCATGAACGCCTTGCTCGTTGGAATGTTCGCAGTGGTCATCATCATGCCCGTGCTACGCATGACGCTGACCCCCGAACTGGGAGGGAAGACCTTTGAATCGTTCATCTTCGGATTCTCGATTCTGCGGCCGGACTCGTTAGTTCTGGGCTGCCTAGTGGCCTTCCTCTTTCGTCTTGATCCGGCAAAGAACTCGCCGCGGCTTCAACGTTTTTTGCCCATCGGCGGCAACATCGCTCTGTTGATGTTTGGTATGACGCTTTGTCTCGGAGGGTTCAGCCCATTCGCTCCCTTTACGAGTCTGTTCTACAACTTGACCGTTATCGCGATGGCGCTGTGGATATTGGACGTGGTCCGTCGGCCACAGGCCCGCTTTGCCACTCTGCTCGCTCACCCGCTGTGTCGATGGTTTGGTAAGCGCTCCTATGGCATCTATATCTGGCATCTGCTGATTTACTTTGTCATCCTGACCTTCTTTGAGGGGGTCTTTGTGGGCCGCCCCAAAATCGCTCTGCTCGTCACTTTTCCGATTGCCTTCGCCGCCACCATCGGAGTATCAGTGCTGTCTTGGAACTACGTCGAGACCCCAGCGCTGAAGTACAAAGAACGTTTCGCACGAATCACGAAGTGACTACCTCGGCGAAACGGCAGCCTGCTCGCTTCAGCGCAGATGCCGAGGTCACAGTTGTTGGCGCTGGGATTGTTGGCCTTGCAGCAGCACGGGCAATCCAACTGCAGCTGCCCAAGAGCCAGGTCTTGGTACTCGACAAAGAGCCGGCCATTGCGCAACATCAAACTGGACGCAACTCCGGCGTGATTCACAGTGGCTTGTACTACGCACCCGGCTCGGCCAAAGCCCGGCTGGTGGCTCGGGGACGAGTCCTGCTCGAACAACACTGCCGTGAGTCGGGTATCGCAATTGATTGGTGCGGCAAGGTGGTTATTGCGTCGCGCAGCGAGGAACTTCCCGCGCTCAACGCGCTACATGATCGCGGGGTATCTCACGGGCTGCTAGTTCACCGCATTGGGTCTCAGGAACTGCACGAGCTTGAGCCACACGCGGCTGGGCTTGCGGCACTGCACGTGCCCGAGGCTGGAATTGTTGATTACTCAGCAGTGGCTTCATCGCTGGCTCAGCAGATTGTGCATGAAGGTGGCACCGTTCAGAGTTCGACTGAACTGGTGCAAGTGGAGCAACTCGCAGACCGTCAAGGCCTCCGTCTGAGCCTTCTGACTGCTCAGCAACCCAACATGGCGCGGGCCTACGGCATCACCACTCGCTGGCTCGTCAACTGCGCTGGCCTACAGAGTGATCGCGTGGCTCGCCTTGCTGGCTGCGACACGTTGACCTCGATCATTCCCTTTCGGGGTGATTACAAGGAGCTAGCGAACTCAGCCAAACATCTTGTGCGGGGTTTGATCTACCCCCTCCCCGACCCGCGTTGGCCGTTCTTGGGAGTTCACTTCACCCCGATGATGGATAAGAGCGTGCATGTGGGGCCAAATGCAGTGCTGAGTCTGGGGCGAGAGGCCTACAACGGTGGCGTCAACTTGGCAGATACAAAAGAACTGCTGAGGAGTTCCGGGTTACGTCACCTAGCTGCTCAGTACTGGCGAACGGGTGCAACGGAACTCATTCGCTCGCTAGTTCCGGCTCTCTTCTTGCAAGATGCGCAACGCCTGATCCCAGAGATCACCCAGCATGACCTCTTGCCTGCAGCCTCGGGAATTCGAGCGCAAGCAGTGGACATCCACGGGCATCTGCTTGATGACTTTGCGTTCGCAAATTCCCACCATGCAGTCCATGTGCTCAATGCTCCCTCACCTGCGGCCACTGCATCGTTAGCCATCGGCCAAGCAATTGCCGAGCGACTGCTTCAACTCATGCAGGATTGAGGAGTGCTGGCTCATCGAGTGCTGGCTCATCGACTGCTAGCTCATCGACTGCTAGCTCATCGACTGCTAGCTCATCGACTGCTAGCTCATCGACTGCTAGACGCGAAACGAACGGCCACACATTCTGCGCCGTTCGTTTCGCTAGTTATGTAATTGCTTCCTCGCACAGCATCTCTGAACAAGCTCAGACTGCTCAGCGAAGCTAAGAGTTATGCGACTCAGGCAGCGGCCTTTGTGCGAACTGGACCTGACTTGCGGTCAAGCAACTGATCAGTCAGTGGCTGTGCTGCAGTTGCTGCGCTGAGTGCCACTGCCTTGTTGGTGGTTACAAGCTTGGATGCAAACTTGGCCTGGTTGTTGATGAGGTCCTTGGGGGTAGGGAACTTCTCTGCGAATGGAACGGCAGGAATCTGTGGGACGTTCTCAACCACAAAGTTGACAGCAGTAGTAATTGCGTCGGTCAGCGGTTCGTTCACGCTATTGATGGCCTTGATGACCTGATCCTGTACTTCTGTCATGCGTGTAATCACGGTAGTCATGTGTGCTCCTTCGTATTGGGGGTACTGCTAACTGCCCTGCTAACTATAGTTAGCAGGGCAGTTAGCGTCAACCCTTTCGCTAACAAAAGTTAGCAACTTCTCAGAAATCTAGGACGGTATTGACTTTTGGCTAAACCCGACTAAGTTGGTCGGGAATAGAGCGCAGTGGACCTATCCCCCGCACACAGACAGAAAACACAGACAGAAAACACAGACAGAAAGACGAACCAGACCATGGCACTTCAACTTGGCGATACCGCACCCAACTTCACAGCTTCTACTACCGAAGGTGAGATTGACTTCTACGATTGGAAGGGTGACAGCTGGGGCATTTTGTTCTCTCACCCCAAAGACTTCACTCCCGTTTGCACCACAGAGCTCGGAGCAGTTGCCCGGCTCAAGCCCGAGTGGGACAAGCGCAACGTCAAGGTGATAGGCCTGTCGGTTGACGAGCTCACCAATCACGCTGCTTGGTCTGCTGATATTGAAGAGACCCAAGGTGCGGCGGTGAACTTTCCGATCATTGCCGACACCGACAGAAATGTCTCTGACCTGTACGACCTGATTCACCCGAATGCCAGCGACACGCTGACTGTGCGCTCGGTGTTCATCATCGGACCAGACAACAAGGTCAAGCTGATCATCACCTACCCGGCATCAACGGGTCGTAACTTTGACGAGATTCTTCGAGTGGTTGACTCGCTTCAACTCACTGCCAAGCACAAAGTTGCAACTCCGGTGAACTGGAACCACGGCGAGGATGTCATCATCGTCCCGGCAGTCAGCGACGAGGATGCCAAACTGCAGTACCCGGGCGGATGGAATGCTGTAAAGCCATATCTCCGCCTTGTACCTGCGCCGACCGACTAAACAGTGAGGTAGTGAACGGGGCAACGGCAAGTACCAGCGATACGGCAGATTCATTGGAATCTCCCACTCAGAAGTACCCCTATGTGTTGCTCTTGGCAATCTTGTCTGCGGTTGCAGTTCTGGTCTCAAACATTTCCGGCATCGCAACCGGCGATGACGGGGTCGGCTACCGCGCAATTGCAGACTCGCTGCTGAATGGTCAGGGATACGGATACTTTCTTGAGCGGCCAGTCACGATCTGGCCGCCGATCTGGTCCACGTTGATGGCAGGGGTGGCCTGGGCCACCCCGCTCGACACCATGGGTGCAGTGATCCTGCTCAATGCAGCAGTGGCTGCGGCTGTCGTTGTGGTTGGCAATCGTTTGCTACGACTGTTCGTCAGCAACACCCGCCTTGTTCTGTTGGGCACGCTGGTACTTGCCTTTGGGCCATCAACCATTGGTCTCGGCCATGTGCTGATGACCGACATGGCCTTTGCCTTGCTGCTCATGGCATGGATACTGACCCTGATTCGCTTTCGCAGTTCGGGCTCAGTTCCCACACTCATTCTGGCCGGGTTGTTGGTCTGGGTGGGATTCGGGCTGCGCTATATCGGTTTGGTCTTGATTGCTTTCGGCGGACTCTGGCTGCTGCTTGACCGCAACCGTAGCTGGCTCGTTCGGATACGCAACGGAGCAATCTACGGAGCCGTATCGTTCATCGCCCCGGGTTTATGGATGGCCCGCAACTACTCCATTGATGAAACCTTCACCGGCGAACGTCACCCGTCGGCTCGCGGTTTAGTAGATAACGGTTTCGACATTGCTGCCACGCTTGGCAGGTTCTTGTTGCCCGGTCTAGGAAACGGACTCACCAAGATTTGGGCAGCTGTGGGGCTGAGTGTGCTCGCTGTGGCCATGTACCTCGCTTGGCGACTACTTCGAGTGCCTCGTCCAGAAAATCTGGGGGCGGCAGGGAACCCCTCAAGGGAGCTGCTCTCAACAGGAGCGGTCGTTCACCGACTCGTAGCCATTCCCGGAACCACTCTGGGGTTGTTGCTGTTCTTCCCGATTCTGTACATGGTCTACATGCTCTATGTGCGCACCACGACTGCACTCAATCAGTTAGACCTGCGCCTGCTCTACCCGGCCTACTTTCCACTGATGTTTCTGGCACTCGCCCTGATCGACAGGTTGCCCCGACTCAACTCAACTGCAGAAACTGCCGCCGACCCAGCCTCGGAAAGTGCCGCAGGTGCAAGAACAGGATCAGGATCAGGATCAGGATCAGATACAAGCGCGGCTGCAGCGCAGGGCAACCGCTGGTGGAAGATTGGCTATGGCGGAGCCCATGTGTGGGCAGCAGCCAACCTTGCTGCTGGCTGTGTTGCCATGGTTGCTTTCGCCGCAGGTCACCCGTATTTCATTGGTAACTACGAAGCCAATGTCTTTGAGCAGGTTCGCGCGAATCCAGCGATCGAGGCGTTGCCGGCCAATTGTCGGCTGTATTCAAATCTGCCGAACGGGCTGTACCCCGCCTATGAAGCGCAGTGGAGCCCACAACGCCGCGCCTTGGAATCAAGCGAAGAGATCCCAGACCTGCAAGAGATCACAACCTCGCTCGCTTCCACCGAATCTTGCTTGATCTGGATTGACGAGCCTCCGATCTACGGACACCTATGGACTCTTGAGCAGTTGAAAGCTCGACTGAGCCTGACTGAGTTAGCAAGTAATGGGAACGTAAGCGTGTACCGGATGCAACCCCCGCGCTAACCACGCTCCTAGCATCCGCCACCCAAGGCCTTCCCTGAACGAAACTAGATCTGTGCATCCCCGCTTCAGTGTGGTGATTCCTGTACAAAATCGAGCCGATGTAGTTGGCCGCGCAATCGCAAGCGTTGTGGCTCAAACATTTGCCGACTTTGAGCTCCTAGTCGTTGATGACGGATCAACTGATGACAGCGTTGCCGCGGCTAGGGCCGTGGCCGACAAACGGGTGAAGATCTTGCGCCAAGAGCACCACGGCATCGAGGCCGCTCGAGCCGCTGGTATGCAACTAGCGCACGGTAAGTGGGTGTTGTTCCTAGACCCTGATGATGAGGTTGCTCCAGCCTGGCTCGCCCGACTTGGTCGACTCATTGACTCAACCGATGCTGAACTCGTTAGCTGCGGCGGCGAACAGTTCTACCGCGATGGCACCCAGAGCACCTTTCGGCCAGTACTACTTGAGCCTCAGCCAGTTGACCCAGCAAGCAAATGGCATCACCCCGTTGATCACGGATTCAAGGCTTGTTTCCGATCAGGAACCTTTGCGGCGAGTCGAGCACGCCTAGAACGCGTCGGCGCTTTCACCCCACTCGCAGAGCCCAGCTCTGATCATCTCTTGGCCTCGACGGTTCGATCTGCTGGTGTTGGCCAACTCAACTCCGAAAACTCTGCGCCAGCCACTTTTGATCCCGCAGCTTTTGATCCCGCAGCGCTCGATCCAACAGCGCTCGATCGCTGTCCTTTGATTCCTCCGGCGCTCAGTCTGCTCGAGATTGGCAAGCGACTCGCTGACTCGGTCATCGATGATGGCCAAATCATTAGCCATACCCCCGAACCCTTGGTCAGGTGGAACGAAGCGCCAGAGGAGCCTTGTGCTGGCGGCGATGCGCTCCGCTTAAGTTGGTCGCTTCAGGCACTTGATGCAATGGCGCGAACCCCAATTCCTGATGCGATGCTGCTCGCCCGCTATGCAACCATCGGCGGGGTGGCAGCAGCACGACTCCGCAATCATGCTCAGGCACGTTCTATGTTCAAGCTGGCCCGGCAGGCATCACCGGAAGTTCCTAAACACTGGGCACGGTGGGTGGCCTCGTGTGTGGCCCCATTGTCGAATCAGATCTGGGAGCCCACTCCAGAATTTGAAGCGGAAGCTAGCGTGCCCGTGCTGTCAGAAGAGGGGTCGCTACTCAGTAGCTCCGAACTCCTTGCTCAGTCGGCAAGCGCTGCATAGGACTTACTGCACAGGGGAATCAAGCCCAATAGAACTAACATGGGCGGTTGCTGATGCATTTTTGTGATGCATTGTCTTGATCCAACCTTTTGATCCACCCGAGCGGATCCACCACAAAAACGCGAAGGACTACTCACTATGAGTTCATCAGTGACCCAAACTGCTGCTGCAGGATCTATCGAGGCCAGCAAGATCTATGGAGAGGGCGACACAGAGATTCGCGCCCTTGATGGAGTCACGGTCAGTTTCGAACAAAGCCGCTTCACAGCGATTATGGGGCCATCCGGCTCCGGCAAGTCCACGCTGATGCACTGCCTAGCGGGCCTTGATCGACTCTCGGCTGGCCGCGTGTTCATCGGAGATACCTACCTCGACGACTTGAGTGAGAGTCAGCTCACTGAGCTTCGCAGAGACAAGATCGGCTTTGTGTTTCAGGCTTTCAACCTGATTCCTACCCTGTCTGCAGAAGAGAACATCACGCTACCCATGGACCTTGCGGGCAGAAAGCCAAACAAGGAATGGATGGATACCGTGATCGATACGGTTGGGCTACGGACACGACTTGATCACCGGCCAAGCGAACTGTCAGGTGGGCAGCAGCAGCGAGTGGCTGTCGCTCGGGCACTTGCGAGTCAACCGCAGATCGTGTTTGCCGATGAACCCACCGGCAACTTGGATTCCCGCTCGGGAACCGACTTGTTGGACTTCATGCGCCATGCCGTGTCTGACCTTGGCCAGACGATTGTGATGGTGACCCATGATCCAAGCGCCGCGGCACACTCGGACCGAGTGATCTTCCTTGCTGACGGCAAGATTCGCGATGAGATGATCGAACCCACAGCCGACCGGGTGCTTGATCTGATGAAACAACTCGGAGACTGAGCACCCATGTTCAAGGTTGCTCTCAAAGACATTTTGGCGCGCAAGCGACGCCTCGTCACCACCGGCCTAGCCATCATCTTGGGCATTGCTTTCTTAACGGGCACCCAAGTGCTGTCGGGGGTTCTCAAGGACTCAATTGAATCGCTAGTAGGAACTGCCTATGAGGGCTTTGATGCAGTAGTTCGCTCACCCGAAGAGCAGGATCTGGGGTTTGGCCAACAGATTCGCTCACCCATTCCCGAAGGGCTGGTCCAACAAGTTGACCAGGTCAGCGGAGTCCGCAAGGCACTCGGCGTGGTGGAAACCACCTCGGCTCAGCTGGTGGGAACGAATGGCAAGATTGTTGGGTCCAATTTTGGTCCACCCACCATCGTGTACAACTGGCTCGATGACCCGCAGTTACAAGTTGGAGTTCTGAAAGAAGGACACAAACCAGCCGAGGCCACAGAGATGGTCTTGGATTTCACCTCTGCAACGGATGCCGGGTACAAACTCGGCGATCAAGTGACTGTCTCGGCGCAGACGGGTAGCGAGAAATTCACGCTGGTTGGGCTGATGGGTCTAGGCGAGGATGGCACTCTGGCTGGCGGCGCAAAGATGATGCTCTTTACCACCCCCACTGCTCAGCGCCTTGGGCAACTCCCAGCGGAATTCAACTACATCGCTGTTGCTGCTGAAGAGGGCACCAGCCAAGAGGTTCTGGCCAATGCCATAGCGGCGGCACTGCCCGATACCCAGGTGCTGACGGGGGCGGAGTTTACAACCGAGAACCAAAAGTCTGTCTCGCAGTTTGTGGACATTCTCTCCACATTCGTCTCTGTGTTTGGGTACGTCGCACTCTTTGTGGCCTGCTTCATCATTTACAACACCTTCTCGATTCTTGTTGCTCAACGAACTAGAGAAACAGCTTTGCTGCGTGCCATTGGCGCTAAACGAAAGCAAGTGCTGCTCTCGATTGTGCTCGAAGCGGTACTTGTGGGATTGGTCGCCTCGGTACTTGGCCTCGTAGGTGGCGTAGCTCTTGCTTGGGTGCTGAAGGCCTTTGTGGGCACTCTCTTTACAGTGCAATCAGGACTACCAACACTCACTGCTAGTGCCATTGCTACAGCATTTATTGTCGGTATCGGCGTGACGGTGCTCTCTGGGTTAGTACCCGCATGGCGATCAACGAAGGTTCCACCCATCGCTGCGTTGTCCGAAGTTTCTGTGGATCGCGCCGGTGTGTCTCGGTCACGAATCATCTGGGGCACGCTCTTCCTCCTCGGAGGGAGCGCCCTGCTCGCCTTGGGACTCGCCGACGCCGGACCAAACCCTCTCGTGCTCTTTGGCCTAGGTGCCGTGCTGTTCTTGGTTTCTGTTGCAGTGATTCTGGGCCCATTGATTGCCGCCCCCTTTAGCCGCCTGCTGGTGTGGCCATTTACCCGAGGCACGGCAATCACCCCGCGACTCGCCGGAGAGAATGCAGCACGCAACCCGCGTCGCACCGCCGCTACGGCCGCCGCGCTCACCATTGGAGTAACGCTCGTCACCTTGATCGCAGTCATGGCAAGTTCCATCAAGGCCAGTGTTGAATCCACGGTGAACTCAACCATCTCGGCAGACTTTGTGATCAATTCGAGCACCTTCTCGATCGGGACAGGAATCCCCACCAGTGCTGTGGTCGAAGCACGTGCAGTTCCAGGGGTAGCACTTGCTAGCCCCGTGAGATTTGCCCCCTTCCGCCTGACTGATGCTTACTCTCAGCAGCAGGCAGCTGCAGACCCAGCGAAGGCACAGAAGAACCCCCTCGGAGCGGGGGATGCTGCGCCCCCTGGTGAGGACACGTTCATGCTTGGAATCGAACCGCAGAGCTACTTCGAAATCAACGACGTGGGCAACACCCAAGGCACACCCAAAGACCTAACGGCGGGTACGTTCGCAGTAGAGCTGAAAGAGGCAGACAAGCACGGCTGGAACGTCGGAGACAAGGTGCCGGTCTACTTTGCCAAGACGGGGGTTCAGGAGCTCATCCTTGCCATGACCTTCGATCAGTCCTCGGGCGGAGGAAGCTATTTGTTGCCACTCGAGACCTTTGAGGCCAACACCCTGGCCCTGTTCAACACCGACTTTATTGTGTACGTCAAAGCCGAACCCGGAGCAGACTTGCCGGCCATTCGCAAGCAACTTGATGCAATCGTTGCGGACTCCCCTGCAATCTCTGTGCAAGACCTTGGCGAGTACGCAGACGCTCAGACTGCCCCCTTCGATACTTTCTTGGCCGTGGTCTACGGACTGCTCGGCCTTGCGGTCATCATTGCGTTGATTGGCATTGCAAATACGCTCTCGCTGTCGGTGCTTGAACGCACCAGAGAGTTGGGCTTGTTGCGCGCCGTAGGAATGTCTCGCAAGCAACTTCGCCATACAGTCATTGGCGAGTCCATGATCATTGCGGTGTTTGGAACGGCCATTGGGCTGATCATCGGCATCATCTTTTCGTTTGCCCTCTCGGTGGTCATCTCGGCCGACTCACCCGGGATTTTCAAATACACGCTTCCCGTAGGCCAGCTCGTGATTATTACGTTGGTGGCTGCACTTGCGGGAGTACTTGCAGCACTTGGGCCGGCTTGGCGAGCATCTCGCCTTGACGTGCTCAAAGCAGTTTCATCGGTGTAGCTAGCTACTTAGAACTCAGGAGTTCTCCTCGTCATGTCTGTTGACCCAGCCAACCTTCCCGCAAGCACGCGTGAGTTTCTTCAAGAGCGTCACCTAGCAACCCTCACGACCCTTCGAGCTGATGGATCACCACATGTGGTTCCCGTTGGATTTTCCTATGACATTGATGCACGCCTCGTGCGCATCATCACCTTTCCTGGCTCAGTCAAAGTGCGCAATGCAGAGCATGGCGGACGCGCAGTAGTCAGCCAGGTTGACGGCGGCCGCTGGCTCTCTCTCGAGGGCAGGATTACTGCGACTCAAGATCCAGATCGAGTTGCAGCAGCAGTCGAGGGATACAGCTATCGCTACCAAGAGCCAGGGGAGCGCAAAGACCGCGTGGCCCTCGAGATTGCAGTGGATCGCATCCTCGGCCGGGCCTAGCTACTTGAGCGCCGGCCAGGCAGCCAGCTTGATGTAGCGATTGACCTACTTGGTCAGGTCTTTCACCGAGCGAAACGCAACAACGGTGGCCACAGAAGTGGCACCGAGCAGGGCCACAAACCCAAGCGCCGCCACTGCCACTCCGACCACATCGAGTCCAGTAAACAGCACGGCGATGCCACACGTAGCAGCTATGCCACCACCAAGGCCGAGCAAACCCGCAGCCGACTCATGGGCCACATACCAGGCCTCTTCGGATGACCGAGTGGCCGGGAGGCGAATCCCCACGAGCGCGTTTGGTGGCAATTTTCGTTGAGACCCAAGCCAACAGACCCAGAGTTCTGCAAGGCCCATCGCTACAAGAACAACACCGACTATCAACCCAGCCAAAATTCAGCTCAGTCAATCGGAGTGATGTCAGTGGCAGTCCAGTAGGCCTTCATTTCGGTCACAAGGCCGTCCTCGTTGAAGGTGAAAACATCAATGATGTCTATTGCAAACTTGGCTTCACCCATAGAGGTAACTGCCCGCAGGGGTACAGCGGCAAAATGACCCACTGCACGGATTGGGCCGGTCACAATGAGTTCAAGCGAATCTGCAAACTCGTGAGTCCCAGCAAAAAACTCGCGCACTGCAGCACGGCCGA
>WLJI01000045.1 GCA_009701845.1 Actinomycetota bacterium | reverse complement strand
GGGCCTCTGAATCAACCACGACATCCTCAATCCATGCACGCACTCCCGTTGGAATCCGAAAGACAACGAGCGTCATGCAGCCAAGAATCGGCCCTGAATCATCGCGGGCCACAAGCAGGTGACTCGCTCCTGATCCCAGCATTTCCTCAAGCTCAGCCGAGGTCGGAACTGCGGAAGAGGAGGACAGCTGCGGGATCAGTCGCTCCAGAGCCTCAATCAGCTCACTAGTAACTTCGCTGCACTCCTCAACGTGAATCATGTGTGAATGCTAGGCCCTCAACGAGACCAACCTCGCCCAACTGTTCGGTCCATGCTGGCTGATTCATGGTTACTCTCGGTGGAAGCCACGAAGGTGGGCGATACCGTGAACCCAATGAGCCATCTGTTGTGGACGGATCGCCCGGCGGGAGATCGACCAGTAATGATCGTTGCGTTTGAGGGCTGGAATGACGCTGCCGACGCGGCCACCTCTGCCGTGGACTACCTCTCGGAACAGTTCCATGCTCGAGAGTTTGCCCAGATTGATCCTGAAGAGTTCTACGACTTCACCGCGACCCGACCGAATGTCCGCAGCCTCGGTGGCCTTCGCAGGACCATCGACTGGCCAAAGAACAGCTTCTCTTGGGCAACTCCGCCGGACGCCCCCGGAGGGGTGATCTTGATGCGCGGTGTAGAACCTCAGCTCAAATGGCGAAGCTTTTGTCGTCAGATTCTGCAAGTGTCCGCACAGTTGGACTGCAGCATGGTGATGACCTTGGGCTCCCTACTCGCTGACGTTGCCCACACCCGGCCCACTCCCGTGTTTGGCAACGCGTACGACCAAGCTGTAATCGAGCAGTTCAATCTTGAGCAAGCTCACTACGAGGGACCAACGGGGATTGTCGGCGTGCTGCACACTGAGTGTGTGAGCGCTCAGATTGACTCGGCCTCGCTCTGGGCGGCAGTTCCTGCCTACGTGCCATCGGCTCCTTCACCGAAAGCTGCCCTGGCGCTCGTTCGCCGTGTCAGTGAGGTCACGCATCTCACGCTCGAGTCAGAGGGCCTGATGACTGCTGCCGACGAGTACGAACAAGAGATCACCGCACTAGTTGGGGAGGACGAAACGACCATTGACTACGTCCGCCATCTGGAGCAGCAGCATGATCTCAATGCAGGATCCATTCAATCTGCCGATGACTTGGTCGAGGAAGTTGAGCGGTTCCTACGGGAGCAATGATTGCGGTTTAGGGATACATCTCTGGCGGATCAGCTTGGCTGAGTTCATCAATCACGGTCCCTTCGTCGAGTTGATCACCTGACTCATACGCTGCTCGAGCCACCATATGTGCGCCCACTGGCGCTGTGAGAAATTGCAGAAGGATCACGAGCACCAACAGCGTTGCCCCAGAAAGCGCATTCACTTGCAGGATGGCTCCGACGGCTACGAGCACTAGGCCGAGCGTTGGCGGTTTGGTGGCTGCGTGCATGCGGCCAAACACGTCGGGGAGTCGGTAAACACCAAGCCCACCGAGCAATCCGAGCGCGCAGCCTGCAACGACGAGCACAGCAGACATCACTTCGGTAACGCTCATGCCCCGCGCCGTTCAATGAATCGGGCCACCATTGCCGTGCCAAAGAATCCCACCATGGCCACGATGACCATCACGATCAAATAGGTGCCCTCGCCCGTGCGAGCAGTGAGCACAGCGATACCCATCACCAACAACGTCAGCAAAAGGTCGGTCGCCACAATGCGGTCGGCTAGCGATGGCCCTTGAATGAGACGAGCAAGGGTCAGTAAGGCTCCAAGAGAGAGCAGAATAAATCCCAAATTTGTAGCGAAAATCATGCGGGGCTCCCCTCGGTGCCAGTGGAATCCGCTGCTGGCGGCCAGACCGGTGGCGGCTGCAGAATGGCCTTTCGATCCTCTGGTGAGCCAAACGCTTTCACGACATACTCCTCAAGCTCGAGGCCATCTGCTCGGACCTGAGCTGGGTCACCAGTAGTGAGGCAATGCACGTATAACACCGGCGGGACGGTGACTCCGTTTCGGACCTGTAGGTGACCAGCGAGCGGTTCGGTACCGATCTTGCCGAATGCTTGTGGCCTCACATCTACCGTCAAGGTTCCCGGGGTGAGGGTGATGGCATTGGCAACAAACGCAGTGACTAGCGGCGAGCAAGCCCGAAGTGGCACGGCAACAATTCCCTGCTCAACTTGAATTCGCGGCCGCGTGACCTCTCGAGCGACGCTCAAATTTGAAATGACAAGAGCCTGAGCAAACCACAGTCCAAAGCGAATCACAGACACCGGATGAACTCCGCCATGCTGTGTCGGCCCAGGTGGAAACAGCAGCACAAGTGCCGTGGCTAGCGCTACCCCGGCAACGAGGTTGCCCGGGCTGAGGTCCCCCCACAACAAGATCCACACCGTGGTGAGCCAAAGAATTATCAGCACCCGAGTCATCATCCGAGCACCTTCTCTATGTAGTCGCTGGGGTCTAAGAGGCTCTGTGCAGCGCGCTCAGATAAGTCAAAGATGGGTCCGGCAAACAAAGCCACAGCAAGCGTGACGCCCACTAAGGCAACAGTGGCACCGCGCATGAGCACAGGTGTGCTGAGCCGTGTCTCGCCCGTCGACGCAGCTAGGCGGAGGGTGGGGTCTTCTGCAGTACCCAAGAAGACCCCGTTCCAAATCTTGATCATTGAAAACAGCGTCAGCAGGCTCACCAGCAAGCTCACACCAACAATTGCGTACTCACCTGCGCTAAACCCCGCCTGAATGATTCCGAGCTTGCCGACAAACCCAGAAAATGGCGGGATTCCCGCCAAGCTGAGCGCTGCTAGCAAAAACAGCCCGGCTACTAGGGGTGTTCTGCGAATCATGCCCCCAACTTTGCTCAACGCAGTTGACCCGGTGCTTTCCTCAACCAGTCCAGTAGCCAAGAAGAGAGCTGTCTTCACGGGAATCTGATGAAAGATAAAGAACACAGTTCCCGCTACTCCGGCCACGCTAAAGAGGCCAAGGCCAAGAATCATGTAGCCAATCTGACTCACGATATGAAAGCTCAAGATCCGCTTCATATCGTTCTGCGCAATAGCACCGAGTACACCAATCACCATGGTGAGACCTGCGCAGACGAGCAGAATTGTTGACGGTACATGTTGGGGAAAGAGCAGAGTCTGAGTTCTGATGATGGAATACACACCCACCTTGGTCAGCAGGCCGGCGAACACTGCGGTAACGGGCATACGCGCCGTTGGGTAGGAGTCGGGCAGCCAGAAGAACAACGGAAATATTGCTGCCTTGATGCCAAATACCACCAACAGAAACATCGAGAGCGCTGTCTGGGTACCAGCGGGTAACTGGGCAATTTTGACTGCAAGGTCAGCCATATTGACCGTGCCCGTGGCTGCATAGACCCATGCGATGCCCACTACAAAGAGCGTCGATGCCAACAAGTTGATGATGATGTAGGTCATACCGGAACGGATTTGTTCACGGCGACCGCCCAGTGTGATCAGAACATAACTTGCGGCCAGGGTGATCTCATAAGCAACGAACAAGTTGAACAAATCACCAGTAGTAAACGACAGCGCAACTCCCGCGGTCATGACGAGGTACACAGGATGGAACACTGGCTGGTCTTGGTCGACACCAGGCTGGCCGATGGCGTAGATCAGTACGCTCAGCACGGTCACCATGCTGATAATCAGCATCAGAGCGCTGAACATATCGACGACCAAGGTGATTCCGATCGGCGCCGCCCATGCCCCTACCTGTATTGACTGCACCCCGTCTCGCTCCACTGCCACAAGGAGGAATGCAGCGTCTATGACCACTGCGATGAGCGCTCCTACAGCAATGATGCGCTGAACGGTTCTTTGGTTATAAGCAATGATCGCGACTGCGGCAGCAAGGAGCGGAAGCGCAATCGGCAGCACCAGAAGGACGCTCATTCAGATCGCCTCCACCATCGGCGCATCTCTGCCTCGCCAAGCTGGGCGATTCTTGCATCTTCGAGATCATCTTCGACCTCATCGTTTTCGGTGAGGACCCAACTGCGATAGGCGAGCGCCAACAAGAACGCAATGATGCCAAAGCTAATAACAATGGCCGTCAGTGCAAGCGCCTGAGGAAGGGGATCAGCAACAGTGTCGTTAGGGCCGAATGCACCAATGATGGGGGCTTTGCCGGCCCGACCGCCGACCACCATGAGCAGCAGGTTGGCCGAATGACCCATGAGCGCTAAGCCCAAAATGATTCGAGACAGTGTGCGCTGCAAAAGCAGATAGACCCCAACCGCGAACAACACAGCGACAATCAGCGCAGACAAGACACTCATGGCTGCACCTCGTCTGGGTCTGATCCATCAGCCTCGCCGAGTTGTTCTAGTACCAGCAGCGACATTCCCAGCACCACGAGGTACACGCCAATATCGAAGAACAACACTGAAGAGGTTTTCACTTTGCCAATCACCATGAGGTCAACAGACAAGATGGCGCTCTCTAAAAACTCATGGCCACTGAGCAATGAGACGCAACCTGTCAGAATGGCAAACAACATGCCGACTCCCAAAAAGGTCGTGGGCGGTATCGAGATGCTTCGAGAAAGCGCCTGGCCTCCGCCTGCAACAAAGCGCAGACCGAATGCGCAAGAGGCAACCAGGCCGCCAGCGAACCCTCCCCCGGGCTGGTTATGGCCAGCGAACAATAAGTACAGCGAGAGAAGCAACAGAGTGTGAAACTCGGCTTGCACACAAAGATCAAGGATGACTGACCTGCGCTGAGTCATACCTCGACCTCGGTAGCACTGGACTCTGCTTCAGCCGTGGTAGGTGCTCTCTTCGCACGTACGATTGCCGCCACTCCGAGCGCCGCTACAGCGAGCATGACAATCTCACCCATGGTGTCGAAACCGCGAAAATCGACCACGATCACGTTCACTACATTGTGGCCGCCACCTTCGGAATAGGCTTTATCTAGGTACTCGCCCGAGATACTCGGCTCTGTCCTTGCGCCGATTGCAAACAGTGTGAAGCCAAAGATAAACAATCCGGCGAGCGCCGCCACTGCAATCCGAGCAACCTGACTACCGCGCAACTTGGGCCGAACAAAGTCAGCGGGCAGATGCCGGAAGGCCAGAACAAACACCGCTACACCCAAGGTCTCAATGAGGAGCTGAGTAATGGCTAGGTCGGGCGCGCCCTGCATAACAAAGAGCGCTGCCATTCCATAACCAACGGCACCGACAAGGATCACTGCGGCGAACCGTCGCCTAGCAACAGCGGCCGCGCAGGCGCAGACAACCATGATGAAACCAACCACAACTTGCATTGGTGAGTCGGCAAACCACAGGTCTGGCATCACTGAGTCACGCAACAGTGGCACCCCGGGAAGCACAATCATGGTGAGCAAGATGACACCTAGGTAGATAGGCAGCGACCCGTGCTGCACAAAGCCCGTTACGGCGTCTGCCACTTCTAAAAGCCCCTTCACTGTGCGGTCGTAGCCACGCTGAGCACTTGGCACCCGAGGCATCGACTCCTGCAACTCCTCGATCCGCTTACGCCGCCAAAACAAAGCGCAACCGGCCCCGATGGCAACAGCCGAGAGTGCAAGGGCTTGGCCGAAGCCATGCCACAGCGCCAGATGGTGATCAGTAGATTTTCCTACCAGTGACTCATATGCCCTAGCAATCATCGGGTCGACGAGCCATGGCAGCACACCGAAGACCACCGTCAACGCAGCAAGTACAAAAACGGGAGCCAGGAACATGTTCGAGGGCTTCGGTGCCTGCTCCCCTACAGCTTCATTGCCCACGTAATCCTGATCACGAATCATGGTGACTTGGCGTGGGCCAAACGCACCCCACACAAAGCGGGCGCTGTAGGCAACGGTCAGACTGGACCCAACCACTACTCCAAGAAGCACTAGGGCTCCCCATGCAAAACCGGTTTCCCCTAACGCTGCTAGCGCTTCCTCTTTTGCCAAGAACCCGAACAATGGTGGGATACCTGCCATTGATGCAGCCACGATTCCTGCGGTGACTGCCACAACAGGCCACTGTGTGTGAAGGCCACCAAGCACTCGCAGGTCTCGGGTATGGGTCTGATGATCAATAATGCCTACCAGCATGAAGAGTGCGGCTTTGAAAATTCCGTGTGCTAGCAACAGCGTGCAGCCAGCAAAGATCGACTCCTTGGTACCCACGCCAAACAGCAACATCATGAGCCCAAGCTGGCTAATTGTTCCGTAGGCGAGAAGCAGCTTCAGGTCATGCTGCCGAAGGGATCGATAGGCCCCAAGCAACATGGTGGTGAGACCGAACGTAATCACAAGTGGTCGCCACAAGCTGTACTCGGCAAAGGCCGGCGTGAACCGAGCGACTAGGTACACCCCAGCAGTCACCATGGTTGCCGAATGCAAATAAGAACTCACCGGCGTGGGCGCATTCATGGCACGCGGGAGCCAGCTATGAAACGGCACTTGGGCTGACTTTGTGAACGCTCCGATCAGTACCAACAGCAACGCAACGTTGACCACCGATCCAGAGGGCGGGCGCGCTAGCAGCTCGGCCATGGAGTAGGTGTCTGCCGCTTCGCCGAGCAGCACAAATCCGCCCAGCATGGCCAGGCCACCCATTCCAGTCATCAGCAGAGCTTGAAGAGCACCCGTTCGTGCAGCGGCCTTGTTGTCTTCGATGCTGATCAACAAGTACGAGGTGATCGATGTGAGCTCCCAGAACATAAAGAGCGCCAGCAAATTGTCTGACAGCACTAGGCCCAGCATTGACCCAGCAAACAGCAACAGTGTTGCAGCGAATCTTCCAATAATGGGCTCTGTGTGGAAATACGACCCCGCATATACAAAGACCAAAACGCCAATTCCTGCCACCAGTGACAGCATGAGAAATGCGAAGCCGTCAAAGCGAAGCCCGAGTGTTAGGCCAAGTTGTGGCACCCACGCTGCCTGCTCAATGAGCGGTCCGGTAGTTGCAATCTGCGAGTAGGCCCAGACACCCCAGATGAATGCTCCGGTTGGGACAAGTGCCGCAACATAAAAAACTCGCCTTCCTAGTAACGAAGCCACCCCAGGGAGCAGCGCTGCTACAAGCGCAAAAGAGAGAATCAGTACAAACATTCGCAGCGCTCAGACCGAGGGCTCGAGCACATGCATCAGCGCTCGTCGGATCTCGGCCTGGTGATCTGCGTCTTGTACTTGGCCGCCCCCAGCGAGCGTCAGGTAGAACGTGTCAATGACATCCTCGCCCATGGTATGTATCTTCGCCGATGAGACGTTCAGGTCTAGGTCTGCAAGTGCGCGGGTAAGCCCATACAGCAGCCCAATGCGGTCTGGGCCTACTGCCTCGAGCACGGTTGCACCCGCTGTGGCGTCGTTATCGAATCGCACTCGAGAAGGGAACTGTCTCGGTCCTCTGCCCGGTCGCCGCCGTGTTTGGCGGATCCGATCCTCGAGGCGAGCCTGAACTGCGAGGCGACCCTCAAGTGATTTCAAGATGTCAGTGCGCACGTCGTCCCATGGCATCACCCCTGATCCGCCGACAAGCACTTGGAACTCGTCGAGTGCTACTCCGTTTTCGGAATAGACATTCGCCCCGACCACATCAAGGTCATGCAGCGCGAGCGCTCCCGCTACACGAAAAAACGCCCCGAGACGGTCGGGGCAAATCACCGTAATCCGCTCACCCTCTAGCGAGAGGTGAATTCCGGGGCTCTGCATGAGTTGACGTTGCGCCTCGCTCGGAAAGCTCGAACGCTCCGAGAGTTCCTCTACCCCGTTGAGCAAGTTGGCCACACGAGCAGCTAACTGCTCCACAAGTTGTGCCTTCCAAGGACCCCAAGAGGTTGACCCGGTTGAAACCCCGTCGGCTTCAGAGAGTGCCCGCAGTAACGCCAACCGATCGGCAGTCTCAACGATCTTTGCCACGCCCTCGATCGTGGCGGGATCGTCCAAGTCGCGCCGAGTAGCGATCTCTGACAACAACAGGTGATAGCGCACCAGGAAGGCCAGTGTTCTGACATCTTCTGGGTCATACCCCATACGGCTTGCAATCTCTACGGTGAGTTGCATTCCCACCTCGCTGTGGTCACCTGCGTAGCCCTTGCCAATGTCGTGAAAGAGCGCCGCAATCACCAATAGGTCGGGCCGAGGAGTTCGATGCGCTAACGAGGCTGCCTCGGCGCTGCATTCCAACAGGTGGCGGTCAACGGTGTAGTGATGAAACACATTGCGCTGCGGCAAACTACGGCATGGCTCCCACTCGGGGAACAGAGGAGTCCACAGCCCGAACTGATCGAGCGTTTCAATCACTGGAATTGATGCAGGGCCGTGGCGCAGAAGGTCGACGAAGAGCTCGCGAGCTTCGAGCGGCCAAGGAACTGCAATGGCAGGTGCATGTGACAGGGCCTCGAGAGTCCGAGTCTCTATGCGCGCCGAGGCCTGGGCTGCAGCTAATCCAACCTGCAACACGGCTAAGGGGTCGGTGTCAGCTTTCGCCTCCTCACCTAGGCACACCCGTGCATTTCGCAGAATCAGGCCGTTATCAAGTTGGCGTTCCCGGCGGAAGCGGTCTCTGAATGGCCCACCAAGAGAGAGCTTGATCTCGTGAAAGCTCTCGTCACTCGCCCAGGCAATCTTTCGGCCAGCTGTTGCTACGCGTGCCATCAAAACATCGGCATCGGCATCGCCAACAGCTGCAGCCACAGCATCTTGTTCCTGCAGCAGGAGTTGATCGCCGGGGCGGGCCGTGCAGCGGTGAAGCTCAACTCGCACTTCCAAGATCTCTTCATATGCAGGGGCTAAAGAGAGTAGGAGCGACTCTTCGATATCGGCCCCGGCAGCACGGGCCCAACTCATAGCATGCACATCGCGAAGCCCGCCACGGCCTTCTTTCAAATCGGGCTCTAGATCAAACGCAAGCTCCCCTGCACTGCTATGGCGATCCTCAACTGAACTGCTCAATTCGCCAAGCCAGCGCTTGCCACGCTTGCGCCAATTCACCTTTGCCTTCTCTGCAAGCTCGGCAGTTAACGACGCGTCACCGGCAATATGGCGGGCAGACAGAAGCGCCGTTGCAGTGACAAGGTCTTCATTCGCTAAAGCAAGAGTGTCTTTTATGCTGCGAACTGCATGACCAAGTTTGAGCCCTGCATCCCAGATTGGGTACCACAAGGCATCAGCAATAGCGGCTACCTGCTTGGCGGGAGCATCGCGGTCGTACAGAAGGAGAAGATCAAGGTCAGATTGAGGGGCAAGCTCGGATCTGCCCTGGCCGCCAACTGCGACAAGGGCAATACCTGAAGTCCCAACCGCACTCGAATCAAAAATCTCGATTAACCAAGACTCAATCAACTCTGTGTATGCGAGGCAAAAATCTCGCCCTTTGAGTTGCCTGTTGTCCAAGAAGTCGCTGCGTTGCAGTTCGTAGGACATATGTTCCTTAATCTACCGAACTACCGTCGGCGAACTCACAGTATCGGGCTCGACCTAGCGAACTGACGGTACAGGATTTGCAGGACAGGGCTCACGTGCTTCCTGTCGCCCTCCCGGGAGTCACCCAGCGAGAGGAAGCACGCTCACAATCAGACTGCGTCGACTCCGTGCTCGCCAGTGCGGATTCGGACAAGGTCCTCAACGCTCGTGACCCAAATCTTGCCGTCGCCGATCTTGTCGGTCTTGGCTGCGGCGGAAATCGCCTCGACTACTGATGCTGCCTCTGCATCGTCCACGATCACTTCAATCTTGACCTTCGGCAAAAAGTCCACCTGATACTCGGTGCCGCGATAGGTCTCGGTATGGCCGCCTTGTCGACCAAATCCGCGTACCTCGCTGACCGTCATACCAACCACTCCGGCTGCCTTGAGGCCATTCTTCACATCATCTAGCTTGAATGGCTTAATTACTGCAGTGACCAACTTCATTGGGACACTTCCTTTCTCATATGGCCTCAGGGATTTTCCCCTCGACCATGGTGACGTCCCCGACTAGCCGTCGGGATTCTGCATGGACAGCCGATGAGACCGAATGATAATGGTTCGCACCGGTAGTTGGATTGGGATTCGCTTGGGGAACAGTACGGGGAACGTGTTTCGGGCATGTTTCGTTCAGCTAGCCAGTGGGTTACGACAATCAAATAGCCCTAAAGTTCAGGCCCATGGCTATTCGACACAATTGTCGCCACTATTCGACTCGCTCAGTAACTCCTACCGAACTCGTTCAACGTTGCCGCCTTGGCGCTGCATCAGACATGCCGTTCGACTGCCCCGAGGATTGTCTGTTTTTTGAACGTCGGCCGATCGACAGCAACTGGACTCCGCCGCCTAGCAGCTAGTTGGTTACTAGTGAGTTGGGTGGCAGTGAGTTGGGTGGCAGTGATTTGGGTGGCAGTGAGTTAGTCAGTCAGCAGTTCAGCTGCGCGGCGAAAGAACTTGCTTCTAGGAAGTACCTCGGCACCGGCAGAGAGCGCCCAAGCCATTGTTGCGTCTTCAACATGAGGCGCAAACCCAATCACTCGGTCGCAGGATTCCACCACGGCGCTCAACACATCTGCCACCCCGGGCCGAGAAAGATCAACCAGCACGAGGTCGGCACCAGTTGCGACAATCGGCAGCAGTGCGGCAGAGCCAACAAACTCAATCTGATGCGCGCCGGGCTGTGAACTCAAACGTGATTTATCCATCAGATCGGGAATCAACGCAACAATCTTCATAGCTGTCCGCTCTTTCGTCGACGCTGCAAGTGCAGGTGAGCCTTGGCTGCACCCCACAGCAAGCCAGGTTCCTGCAGACGCTCGTCAACATCGTTGAAAGAGGCTGGGGCTAGGGCATAGATGTCATCTGGAAATGCTCGCTGCTCAAACTCGTCGCGCCGTACTGGCGGTACTCCCACACGCTGCAACACCTGCGTGGCATAGCTAGTAGAGGATCGAAGAAGCGCTAGTGGGGTGCTCTGTTGAGCGTCAAGATCAGTGATCAGGAGCGCTCGCATCTTTGGACTGACCTCCGAGCGACACTGCTCTCCAGCCCGGGCTGCAAGGTCGAGTTGCTCTTCGTTCAGCCGGAGATTCGCAGCGGCCGCTCGATTGGTGATGGTGGTGACTACCCAGTCGACCAGAACATCGTCGATGGTCTGGGCCAACTCTAGGGAGAGCTCAGCAAACATCTGCTCATCATCCGCCATCGTTACTACCCAGCGAGGTTGTGCTGCTCGCAGCAGCGGGCTTTTCTAGAGTTTCAGACGGCTCAAGCTGTGTTGGTTGGGAGTCTCCAGGCGCACTGGGAGTCGTAGGTACAGCGGGGGTAGTGACACCGATCGAATTGCGCAGAACACCGGGCAGCGAATTACCAGTGCAAGCTAGTTCGACCATCTCCAAAAAGATCCGAACCTGCGGGTCGCAAGGCAAAAGTTGTGGGTCGGCCACCTGCAACGAGGTCACCTGCCCCGCCGCTCGCAATTGCGGAGAATCAACAATCAGGTTCGGTCCCTGAACAGAAAGTTCGGCCGGTTCAAGTGGCGACCCGAGCAGAAGTACCCCATTTTGGATTTCCGCAGGAACCCCCACGAGCGCGCCAATCGCTGTCGGATCAATCAGAACGCGGACCGAGCCAGATCCGAGTGAGGAGGCAACGACTTTGCGCTCGCGTAGCGAGAGATCGATTCGTAAATCATTCAGGATGTAGTCGGCCTCGGCTACCGGAAGCGCGTAGAGCTTTGCGTCCTGTAGGCGAATGGCGATGTGATCTACTCGACCATCAAGGATGGCTGCGAGAATCGTCGGCTTCCACCATGACTCTCCAACGGTGACCTCAACTCCACCAGCAACTCCCGAAGCGCGAAGTTGATCCTCCGCAATTCGCTGCGTCGCAACTCGCCCACCGACCTCTATGCACAACAAAGCCAGAACCAGCAGGGAGAGCCCGCCAATCACCAGCCTGCGGGCTGTCTTGCTGCGTGCGGTCTTGCTGCGAGCGGTCTTGCTGCGGGGTTGGTCAGCCACGAGTTGGGCTCACACACCCACCTCGTCCAAGACCACCTCTGGCGACTCAACCATGCCCACATAAAATGGGCCGAACTCGCCGTACTGGGTGGATGCTTGGTCGTAGCGCATGGTGTAGACCACCTCTTTGATCGTGTCTGGCGTATCGCCAAACAGAGTCACACCCCACTCGTACTCATCGAGACCAGTCGAACCCGTAATGAGCTGCACGAGTCGTCCTGCGAACTTTCGGCCTGAGGCGCCATGCTCGTACATCAGTTCCTTGCGTCGCTCAAAGCTCAGCTCATACCAGTTGGCTCCCACGTTGCGGGTTTTAGACATCGGGTAGAAACAGAAAGCCTGCTTACCTTCTGGCGGCAAAACTGGGTAGAGCCGGGCCTGCTGCATCTCTTCGGGAACCCCCGCTGCGTACTCAGACAGCTCGGTGAGCGAAACGTAGGACTCTGTGAGATCCAGCCCGGCGATCACCAAGTCTGTCTGTAAGCGTCGAAGATTCCACTGATCGGTTGAGAGCGCAAGCACGGCAACATCGCACTTGTGACCAAGCATTGCAGCGGTGACGACTTGGTCGCCCTGTTCTTGAGCGGCAGAAATAGCTTTCAGCACACCCTCTCTGTCAGTGCGCGAACTCACATGAAAGAACAAGTGCATCACGGCAAGGCCGACAGAGGGTGTGGCAGGCGAAGTCATGATGTCAGTCTGTCATGAGTGGCAAGGCTGGACTAGTAGTCCATCCCTCCCATGTCTGGTGAGGAGATGGTGCTTGATACGGGTGCATCGGTGATGACGGCCTCGGTTGTGAGGAACAGCGCTGCGATTGAGGCTGCGTTCTGAAGCGCAGAACGGGTGACCTTGGCTGCGTCGATGATTCCGGCGGCCACAAGGTCTTCGTACTCGTTGGTAGCAGCGTTCAAACCCTCATTTGGGTTGGTCAGTGCTCGCACGTTCGAGACAATCACTCCGCCCTCTAGGCCCGCGTTTTCGGCAATCTGGGTGAGCGGTGCTTCAAGGGCCTTCGCCACGATTCTGGCACCCGTTGCTTCGTCGCCGCTGAGCGTGTCGGCGAGTTCTAACACTGCCTGCTGAGCACGAAGCAAGGTCACGCCACCGCCGGCGACTACGCCCTCTTCAATTGCGGCCTTGGTTGTAGACACTGCGTCTTCGATACGGTGCTTCTTCTCTTTGAGTTCCACCTCTGTTGCAGCGCCAACCTTGAGCACAGCAACTCCGCCAGAGAGTTTGGCAAGGCGCTCTTGCAGTTTCTCCGTGTCGTAGTCGGAGTCGGTGTTGTCGATTTCGGCTTTGATCTGAGCAATTCGGCCGTCAATTTCATCTTTAGACCCAGAGCCATTGATGATGGTCGTCTCGTCTTTCGTAATGACAACGCGGTCCGCTTGGCCGAGCACATCAAGATCAATGGAGTCGAGCTTCAGGCCGACCTCTTCAAGAATCACTTGCGCTCCGGTAAGTACGGCAATATCTGCCAGCATGGCCTTGCGGCGCTCACCGAATCCGGGGGCCTTGATGGCAACCGAGGTGAAAGTGCCGCGAATCTTGTTCACGACCAGCGTGGCGAGTGCTTCACCGTCGACGTCTTCGGCGATGATCACAAGCTGCTTATTGGTCTGCATGACCTTCTCGAGCACAGGGACCAAGTCGCGAATGTTCGAGATTTTCGAGCCAACTAGCAGAAGGTAGGGGCTTTCAAGGACGGCTTCTTGACGATCAACATCGGTGACGAAGTACGGAGAGATGTAGCCCTTGTCGAAGCGCATGCCCTCGGCAAACTCAAGCTCAATGCCAAAGGTGTTTGATTCTTCGACGGTAATAACGCCATCTTTGCCAACCTTGTCGATTGCATCCGCAATAGTTGAGCCAATAGCGGGGTCAGCCGAGGAGACGCCAGCGACCTGAGCTATCTGCTCTTTGGAGTCAACTTCAATGGCAAGCTCGTGAATCTTTTCGGTTGCACAGGCAGTGGCTTTTTCTATGCCCTTCTTGATACCCATTGGGTTGGCGCCTGCGGCAAGGTTGCGAAGGCCTTCACGGACCATCGACCATGCCAGAACGGTGGCGGTGGTGGTGCCGTCGCCAGCAACATCGTCAGTCTTTTTAGCTACTTCCTTGACCAGGCTTGCCCCGATGTTTTCATACGGGTCTTCAAGCTCGATCTCTTTAGCGATAGAGACACCATCATTGGTGATAGTTGGTGCGCCCCACTTTTTGTCGAGCACCACATTGCGACCCTTTGGACCGAGGGTGACACGAACGGCGTCGGCCAGTTGGTTCATGCCGGCTTCGAGCTTGCGGCGGGCTGAATCGTCAAATGAGATGTTCTTAGCCATTGGGGGGTCCTCCGTAGGAACTGCGTTCTTGGCACTCGGTTGCAAAGAGTGCCAGCCAAATTTAGCACTCATGGCACGCGAGTGCTAACCGCCCCCATGCTGCTCGGTTCGTGGAAGGGCCGCATGCCACCAGGACAGTGGCTATGAGTGCAGCTAGAAGAATGCGACAGCTTCGGCAGTTCCGTACACCACAGCCAAGACGATGATGAAGCTGCCAAAGAGCAGACGGACAGTGCGATCAGAGGAGCCGATTGTAATTCGAGCACCAATCTGTGCGCCGGGTATGACTCCAAGCATGAGCGGTAGGGCGAAGGCCCAGTCAACATGGCCCAAAAGAATGTGGGTGATCAGTGCCGGGATGCTGAAGATAGCCACGGCGACCAGACTCGATGCAACTGCAGATTTCATTGGGATTTTGAGTGGCCCAGTGAGCACCGGCACCATGATGATGCCGCCGCCAACACCGAGGAGGCCGGCCACAAACCCAGACGCTGCACCTAGGGAACCGAGGAGCGGGAGCGAGTGACGTGGTGCGTCAAGGCCAGCCTCGGGGCTGGGGTCAGACTCTGGGTCTAGGTCGGGGTCGGGGTCTCGATCAAGGCCAGCCTCAGGGCTGGGGTCAGACTCTGGGTCTAGGTCGGGGTCGAGGTCTCGATCAACGCCAGCCTCGGGTTCGAGGTCTGGGCCTTGCTCAGCAGCGCGGCGTCCGCCACGAACTACTGAGATTCCCGACCAGAACATCAAACCTGCCGTCAAGAGCATGAGCACTCGACCGTCGATAAAGCTAGAGGTCAATGCTCCTGCGATAGCAAAGACTGCGCCGGATATTCCCAGACCGAGCGCAGCACGCCAATCAACTAAGCCAGCCTTGGCATAGCGCCAAGTTCCAGAGATTGCTGCGGGCAAGATGGCAGGCACCGTTGAACCAACTGCCAAAATCGGGGTGGCTCCGAGAGCTCGAATTGCCGGAGTAGTGACGACTGCGCCGCCAACTCCAAGAAGCGCCGAAAGGACCCCCGCACCAACGCCCACCAAGAAAGTGATGGCCAGCACCCACCAATCAGCCTCGCCAATCTGGCTCAGCAGGATCTGGCTCAGCAGGATCTGGCTCAGCACGATCTAGCCAAACACGATCTAGCTAAAAACGACTTGGCAGGACAGGATCTAGCCGGCGCCGTGCCGAGCGGGGTAGGGGTACTCACCCGAGAAGTCTGCCCGAGTTCTGAGCCGCATATGGGCAACCATCACAACGAGCAGGACCCACAACGAGGAGTACCCACAACGAGCAGGACCGTGCCCCATTGACGGTCCTGCTCGCGTTGGTTTCGCCGGTACTGAGGGTGGCGAGATTTCTTATGGTGGTTGTTGCTTCTTATGGGGGTGGTGGTTGTTGTTTCTTAAGGTGGTTGTTGCTTCTTCTTATGGGGGTTGTTGTCTTTGGTGGCGTTGTGAGTGAAGGGTGGTTCCGGTGGGCGTCATCCAGGTGAAGTAGCAGTCGGGGGTGATGCTCATGGTCCAGCCAGTTCGGTGGGTGACCATGTGGTGGTAGCGGCAGAGTGATGCCAGGTTGGAGAGGTCGGTGGTTCCGCCGTTGTTCCAGTGTTTGACGTGGTGTGCGTCGGTCCAGTGGGGCGGGTTGGTGCATCCGGGGAAGACACAGCCGCCGTCTCTGTGTGCGAGTGCTGTGCGTTGTGCTTTGTTGGCGAGACGTTGGGTGCGGGTGAGATGCAAGGTGGTTGCGTTGTTGGTGGTGAGGAGTGTGTAGATGGTGGGGTTACAGGTGATGTAGCTGGCGAGTTCAGCGCTGAGGGGTTGGTTGTTGTGGTCGGTGAGCTTGCTGAGATCGAGTTGGGTGTCGGTGTTATTGATGGTGATAGCAAGTTCGATGCCTGATCCGTGGCCGACGGTATTGGTGGTGTTGGAGTTGTTGGCGGTGTGTTCGTGGGCGAGGTTGCTGAGTGCGAGCGCGAGCAGGGTTTTGCGGTTCGGTGTGGGGAGATCGTTGCTGAGTTCGTTGTCTTTGCTGTGTTGGTTGAACAGTTGGTCTGCCTGGGAGTTCAGGGTGTGTTCAACGCTGAGTGCGTGGATGCCTGTGAGTTGGGCGTTGATGAACAAGGTGTTGTCCAGTCCGCGGTGCATGCGGAGGGTGTTGTCCGCTATGTCATCTCCAGGGCGGTGGCCGCCTTGTTGGTCGAGTAGTTCGGCTACTGCGCCGAGTTGCTGTTTCCATTTTTCGTAGGTTGTTCCGGTGATGTTGTTGAGGATTTGATCGGAGATATCTGCGATTTGGTTAGTAATGCGCGGGTTTGCTGCACTCGTGATCGCTGCGGCATGTTCGTAGCTGATCTGCCCATTCCGGAGTGCCTCTGCGACTTTGGGGAAATGCATGCGAAGTTTGTTTGCTGTTCTGACTCGGCTCTTAGCACCCGGGTTTGATAACCCTGATTCTCTAGCGAGCCAAGCACCGGTACGCATGCCGTGTTCAGAATCGGTAAACCCGCGTGAATCCAACTCGGCAAGAACTTGAACTGACGCAGCGTCAAGAAACCTGCGGGTATGTTCAATCTGGGTAACAGCCAAACACAACTCATCGCCCGAGAAGGAGGCATGGTCCCAATTTGCCATGCTGTGAGCGGCAGCGAGGAGGTCGGTCCGAGCAGCCACGCGATCTCGGAAGTCATCAAGCAGAGCTAGTGCTGCGCCTGTTTCATTCCGAGAAGTAGCGTGACCGAACATGTGTACGACTCTAAAACCTCGGTGTGACACTAACTCGATCAGGACTACATCGAGAGAACAAAAGTCCACCGTCGCTTAGAGCGGATATGGCGACTGTGCTGTGAGGGAGGCCCTTCCTCGGCCCGAGTCACTCAACCAGGCTCACTGAACCAGCCTCACTGAACCAGGTAGCCGCGTTGGTGTGTTTGATCTGTTCCCAAGCGAGCGGGACCTTCTGGAGTTCACCGAATGCGATTGGGAAGACGGGCATCCGACCAACGCCCACTGTTCCCGCAAACGGCTGTTCGGGGCGGTAGTAGCTACCGAGTAGCTGGTCCCACAGTGATGTGATCGCCCCGAAGTTGGTATCACCCTCGTCGTAGTTGGTGGAG
>WLJI01000044.1 GCA_009701845.1 Actinomycetota bacterium | reverse complement strand
GTGAATGCACTGGCTCGCGATGAGGTCTTTGGAGCTACTCCGGGCTCTGCGTCTGACGAGAGCGTGTTGCCGGGGGATCAGGCCCGAGCGGCACTCTTGCTTGCTGTGCAAGCAACTGCATTGGTGGCCGAGTTAGAGCGATTTGGGATTCCTCTTTCTGCTCAAGCGAAAGAGCAAGCAAGTGAGCAGATCGATGCTCAGCTCGGCCAGCAAGGTGCGCCAAGCCAGATCTCGGAGACTACCCGAACGGTTCTCGTAAGATTCCTTGCCGCACAGGCGCTTCTTGGCGAGCGGTTTCAGTCCATCAATGAATCACGTACTGAAGACTTGCAACTACTTTTTGACCGGCTGCCGATAGCGCGCGAATTCACCTGCATGACGGTTGCTGCAGTCGAACCAGAAGTACAAGGTGCTGTGCTGAAGGAACTCAAGGCTCCTGCGTTACTCGAAGAACTTCCGGGTTTGTTTCCTCAAGTGAAAATTGTTGCAACCTCAGCCGACTGCATTCCCACGGCCGTGCTTTCAGGGGCAATCCAACAAGCAGTAGCGGGAGCAGCCCCCCTTGGTGTTGTTGCGCCACCAGTCAATGCAACCGATAGCCAAGGCGCACCGGTTGTCTACCTGATTCGAGTGGACGAGCGGCGGACGGTTTCGTTTGAAGAGGCAGTGCCCGGGCTCTTGAACTTGGTCTCACAGGGGCCGGAGCTATGGGTGCAATTGTTGGTTGCAACTGCTCAGATCAATCCCCGCTATGGCTCTCGAGTGGGTATCGGACCGAGCGGTCAGCCTGCGATCCTGCCTCCTCCTGCACCCGAACTTCCGGGCGGCGGGCTGCTTGCCCCAGGGTTGAGTTCTGCAACTGCTACCCCGTGAGTCTGCCCCGAATCCACGTGATCGGCTTAGGCCCGGCGGGGCCAGAGTTGGTGACGGCCGGGGCACTGCAACTGATTGCGACCGTCCCTAGGCAGTTTCTTCGCACGGAGCGTCACCCTGCAGCCTCGGTTATGCCGCAGGCGCAGTGGTTCGACCGCCTGTACGACTCAGCCACGTCTATGCCTCAGGTGTATCAGTCCATCTGCGAAGCCCTAGTGAGTGCCGCTGCAGAGGAACACGAGGTTGCTGCACAACTCGGTACCGTCGGCGAGGTGCTCTATGCCGTACCTGGTTCGCCAGTGGTAGCTGAACACACCGTCGAGTTGTTGCTAAGCGACCCCCGAGTAGAAGTTGTCATCCACCCGGCTCTGTCTTTTTTGGACCTCACTTGGGCACGGCTCGGAGTTGACCCTGTTGAGCTAGGGGTTCGACTCATCGATGGCCATCGTTTCGCGGTTGAAGCTGCAGGCCAACGAGGTCCGTTGCTTGTTGGGCAATGCGATAGCTCTTTCACGTTGTCCGATATCAAATTATCGATTGACGAACCGCCTACTGCAGCAGTGGTGGTTCTGCAACGCCTTGGCCTTGCTGATGAGCGCATATTTTCCGTCGACTGGTCTGACCTCGACCGTGAAGTCAGCCCGGATCATCTGACGTCAATCTGGATCCCAGAGTTTGCTGCGCCAGTCGCTGCCGAGATAGTCCAACTAGAAGAACTTCTGCGACGCCTTCGATGGCAAGACCCCTGGAAGGCCGAGCAGACGCACGATTCGCTCAAGCGTTACCTCTTAGAAGAGTCCTACGAGGTGTTTGAGGCAATCGACTCATACGATGCGCAATCCGGTGCTGGCGCTGTTGAACTCTGTGCGGAACTCGGAGATTTGTTGTACCAAGTGGTCTTTCACTCGGCGATTGCGGCAGAGGCCGGATGGTTCACCTTGGCAGACGTTGCGCGGTCAATTCACGACAAACTGCTGGCCCGCCATCAGATGATTGAACAAGCCCTTGGAGCGTCAGTTGGCTCACCTGAGGTGGCCGAGGTAGTGGCGCTTTGGGAGTCCTCAAAGCAGCAAGAACATGGTCGAAGCTCTGCTCTGGATGAGATTCCCGTGGGGTTGCCTGCACTTGCACGGGCGCTCAAAGTGGCAAAACGTGCAACTGCCATTCCGGGTTATGTGGCCCCACCCGTTTCTAGCGATCTGGTCTCAAGTGACCCGGTCTCTAGCGATTTGGGAGCAGCACTGCTGCAGCTAGTTGACCTTGCACAAGAGCGGGGCTGGGACCCCGAAGAAGCACTTCGACAGGCAACCGATCTTCGGATACAACAGCTCCGCACTCTTGAGTCGCCGGGCTCTGATTCTCCCTAAAGCGAAGATGCTGCACGATCTGGGAACTGCCTCAACATGGGGTAGATGCCATTTGCCGCGTACAGTGTGTGGTTATGCCTGAACCGCTCAAGATCGCACCCCCTGCCGGCCGCCTTGGAATCCTGACTCCAGGAATGGGCGCCGTCGCCACAACTCTTTATGCCGGAGTGCTAGCGACTCGTCAAGGACTTGCCGAACCAATTGGCTCGCTCACACAGATGGCGCATATCCGCTTGGGCGAACGTGAAGACGGGCGCAATCCAATGCTGAAGGATTTCGTGCCCCTCGCGGGCCTAGACGACATTGTTTTTGGCGGATGGGACCCAATCTCACCGAATGCCCTCGAAGCTGCCCGCACCTGTGGGGTGCTTGATGAGCGTGACCTTGCTCCGCTCTCTGCAGAACTAGAAGGCGTAGTTGCGATGCCCGCAGTGTTTGATCAGCGGTGGGTGCGCAACCTTGAGGGGATTCGGGTAAAAACCGGGGAGTCAAAATGGGATCTGACCCAGCAACTCATCGCCGACATCGAAACCTTCCGCATTGAAAACGACTGTGACCGGTTAGTCATGGTCTGGTGTGGTTCAACTGAGGCCTACCAAGAGCCGACTGCTACTCATCAAAGCGTGGAAGCCTTCGAAGCCGGCCTCCGCGCAGATGATGAGAACATCTCGCCAAGCCAGATGTATGTGTACGCGGCGCTGTCTAGCGGAGTCCCCTTTGCCAACGGGGCACCCAATCTCAGCATCGATCTTCCATGCATGGAGCAGCTCGCACATGAACGTGGTGTGCCAATCACGGGTAAGGATTTCAAGACCGGGCAGACCCTGATGAAAACAATTCTGGCCCCAGGATTCAAAGCCCGAATGCTAGGACTACGCGGGTGGTACTCGACCAACATTTTAGGTAATCGCGATGGTGAGGTTCTTGACGACCCAGAGAACTTCAAGACCAAAGAAGTCTCCAAGCTCGGGGTGCTCGACACGATTCTGCAGCCCGAGGTCTACCCCGAGTTGTACGGCGACATCGCTCACGTAGTGCGCATCAATTACTACCCGCCTCGTGGAGATAACAAAGAGGGATGGGACGCCATCGACATTTTTGGCTGGATGGGCTACCCGATGCAGATCAAAGTGGACTTTATGTGTCGAGATTCAATCCTGGCGGCACCCTTGGTCCTCGACCTTGCGCTGTTCTTAGATCTAGCGCACCGTGCCGGTCAGTCGGGCGTACAAGAGTGGTTGAGCTTCTATTGGAAGGCACCGCAGGCCAAGGGCGGGATCAAGCCGGAACATGACATTTTTATTCAGCAGACCAAACTGAAGAACACGCTGCGCGAGTGGATGGGCGAACCAGCAGTGACCCATTCCGAGGCAGGCTAAGGCCGAGGCGGTTTGAGGTCTTTGTGCTAGACAGTCACCTATGAGCCTGGATCCAACAGCGCTACCTGGTGGAGACAGCCGACTCGAAATCGATTTGCTCGATGCCGAGTTTTATCAAGGAGACCCTCATCCCGCCTTTACCTGGATGAGGGCGAACGAACCACTTTATCGAGACCACAAAAACTCGTTGTGGGCAGTTACTCGACATGCTGATCTAGCCGAGGTCGAGCGCAATAGTGCTGTGTTTGTTTCTGGGCGCGGATATAGGTCGTGGTGGGCCCCTGAAGAGATCAACATCATCTCCATGGATGATCCGGGCCATCAGCAGCAGCGACGTTTGGTAGCCAATCGGTTTACACCGAGAGCAACACGTGAGCATGAACCGTGGTTGCGATCAACAATTGGCGAGTTGCTTGATGGTATCGCTGCACAGGGTGAGGTCGAGATCATCGATTCACTCGCAGCTCCGCTCCCGAGCCGGCTCATTGCCATGTTGTTGGGCTTTCCTGAGCAACGCTGGCGTGACGTGAAGAACTGGTCCGAGGCAATCATGCGCTTCGATGCGGCCTCGCACGACATGGATGCGCTCATTGGCTTAGGAACAGCCATCGCCGAATATGTGGTCCTGCTTGAAGAGCTCGTGCCCCAACGTATCGAGTGCCCCGCCGATGACCTGATCTCGGTTTGGGCGAACGCTGATATTGCCGGAGAGTCCGGGTACTCGGAGCGTCGGATGTTGCACGAGACGGGGTTGTTTATTGCCGGAGGCGCAGAGACAACGCGCACGGTGATTGCGCACGGGCTGAGGGTTTTTGCTAATCACCCGGACCAATGGAACTTGCTGGCTGACTCACCGGAGTTGATTCCTGGGGCTGTCGAGGAATTGATCCGTTGGGTGACCCCATTGAGCAATTTCTTTCGTACGGCCGTTGAAGACTCAACTGTCGGCGGTTTTCCGGTGGCGAAAGATGATCGCCTGATCTTGTTGTACCCATCGGCAAACCGAGATGAACAAGTTTTTGAAGATCCCTTCCGCTTTGATATCACGCGGTCTAGTAATCCGCATTTAGCCTTTGGTCACGGAACACACTTCTGTTTGGGTGCCAACTTGGCGCGCTTTGAGCTTCAGATCCTCTTTGCAGAGCTCACACGACGCTTCCAAGCTCCAGAGGTGATCTCGGAACCTGTCATCGAGGCGAACATTTTTGCTCGCGCAGTCAGCTCATTTGAGGTTCGCCTGGCTGAGCGCACGTGATCTCTCTTAGCTGACGAGATTCTCCGAAACTCATCTGAGTGGCGCAAGAACACACACGCCATGCGCAAGAATGACAGGCGGTGACCACCACTCTTCAGCGCACCGCGCCCCAACAGGAAGTCAAGAAGCTTGGCTATCAGCCAGCACTTGATGGTTTGCGCGCAATTTCGGTGCTGGCGGTGGTTTTTTATCATGCCGACTTTGTTCTGCTCCCCGGCGGGTTCTTGGGGGTAGAAGTTTTCTTTGTGATCAGCGGGTTCTTGATTACCACGTTGCTCACCGAGGAGCGCATGACCAAGGGTCAGATCGATCTGAAACAGTTTTGGATCCGTCGTGCGCGACGCCTTCTGCCAGCGCTGTACCTGCTCCTTGCGGTGGTCTCAGTCGCAGCGATTCTGGTGTACACCGATGCCGCTGGACGCATGGGCGGCGATGTGCTCGCCGCTCTGGCCTATGTCAGCAACTGGTGGGACATCTATCTTAAAGAGTCGTACTTTGCTCAGGCTGGTCGCCCGCCAATGCTTCGCCACCTGTGGTCGCTAGCCGTAGAGGAACAGTTCTACCTGCTGTTTCCGCCCATATTTGCGCTGGTTTTGCTCAAGTTCGGCAAGGGTAAGGCGCGCCTTGGAATCATTGTTTTGGCCTTGGCTTCGACGATAGAGATGGCGCTGTTGTTCGAGCCGTATACCGATCCGTCTCGTGTCTACTACGGCACCGACACGCGAGTTGCCGGACTGCTCGTAGGAGCGGTCCTAGCGTTGAGTTGGGCACCGTGGCGTTCAAACATTCCCGCAGCCCGAAGCGCCGCGCGAGTGCTAGATACTGCAGGCCTCGTGGGCCTAGTAGTTATCGGATGGTTCCTCACTCGAGTCAATGAGTTCGACCCGTTTATTTATCGTGGCGGGTTTTTGGCGCTCGATATTGCCTGCATTGTGGTCATTGCTGTTCTTGTGCATCCAGCCGCCAAGCTTTCGAAGTTTTTAGCCTGGCCGCCCTTGGTGTGGATCGGTCTGCGTTCATACGCGATCTACTTATGGCATTGGCCGATCTTTGTGGTGACCCGGCCTGAACTCGATGTGCCCTTCAAGGGCTTTCCCGTGTTCCTGCTGCGGATGGTGCTCACCTTTGGTGCTGCAGAACTCTCGTATCGATTCGTAGAGGTTCCAGTCCGCAACGGCGTTCTCAATCATTGGTGGCGTGACCTCAAGAGCAGTTCTGGACCCCAGCGCGCGAAGCTGCTGCGACGAGGCTTCACAATGGCGTCGACCTTCTTGTTGCTGCTTGTCATGATCACGGTTGGGCTTCGAGCGGCAAGCACGAGTAGCCAGCGCGAAGGACTTGAGCTAGCAGCGCTGTCGGCCCCCGCCCTTGAGGACCCCGCCGCTGCAGATGGCTCGGCAGCGCAGCCTTCTACTGGCGGCAGCCCAGCTGAAAAAGCAGACCTCGCCGGAGACGCCAATGGCTCAACCGCTTCTACCATCCCGACTGCCTCGACGACGCCCGGTGCGGCTCCCGAGGGCTCAACTCCTACAACAGCAGTAGTGGACCCAAATGCAACGGGGGGAGCACCAGCAGTAACCGCTCCGCCTGCAGTCGATCCTGCCGCAGTAGCGAATGTGGTCGCAGTAGGAGATTCGGTGCTGCTTGGGGCGTCTCCGGCTGTCTCTGGGGCTATCCCTGGGATTCGCATTGACGCCAAAGTAGGCCGGCAGTTCAACGACGTTCTTGACGTGGTGGGGTGGTACGAGCGAGAAGGTTTGATACCGAGCACGCTGGTTGTTCACGCTGGCACCAACGGCATTTTTAGTGATGAAGACCTAGACAAACTCTTTGAGATTGCCGGCGATCGCAAGGTAGTGCTTGTCAATGCCAAGGTAGGAAGACCTTGGCAGGAACTTGTGAATCAGCGACTCGCAGCCGCTGCCGATCGCCACCCGAACGCTGTGCTCGTCGATTGGTTTGGCCTAGCGACCCAACACCCCGACTGGTTTGCCAACGACGGTACTCACCTTCGGCCGCCTGGTGCAGCGGCATTTGCAGAACTCATTCGTTCCAACCTGTAATCCCTATGGGGGTTCGGCTGGGCAGATAGGCTACGCAGCTACCTAGAGTTGACTGGATTAACTCAGAGACGCATTGCGCCGTAGAACAGCGCAGATCAAAGGCTTCGGCCGAAATCAGGGAGCAACGTGAGCATTATTGAAGGCATTCTCGCCCGGGAGATTCTTGATTCCCGTGGCAATCCCACCGTTGAGGTTGAGCTTCTTCTCGATTCCGGGGCCGTCGGCCGCGCAGCCGTGCCATCGGGAGCATCAACAGGAGCATTTGAGGCAGCCGAACTGCGTGACGGCGACCCCAAGAGATTCCTCGGCAAGGGTGTGAGCAAGGCCGTGAGCTTTGTAAATGGAGAGATTTCTGACGCGCTGTTGGGTTTCGATGCCTCGGATCAGCGAGATCTAGACCGCAGGCTGTGTGAGCTTGATGGCACCGAGAACAAATCACGACTGGGGGCGAATGCCATCCTCGGAGTATCGCTAGCCGCAGCAAAGGCCGTTGCGGAAGAGGTCGGCATGCCGCTGTACCGCTTCGTTGGCGGACCGAATTCTTGTGTGCTTCCGGTGCCGATGATGAACGTGATCAATGGCGGCGAACATGCAGATAACAACGTCGACGTTCAGGAGTTCATGCTGATGCCCGTTGGGGCTGCGTCATTCTCCGAGGCGCTTCGCTGGGGTGTCGAGGCCTATCACACGCTCAAGCAGGTCGTGCATGAACGCGGGCTCTCTACCTCGATTGGGGATGAGGGTGGATTCGCTCCAAATCTGGGTTCAAATGAAGAGGCCGTGGTGTTGCTTGTTGAGGCAATCGAACGAAGTGGTCGTATCCCCGGCGAAGAAATCGGGATTGCCATTGACGCCGCAAGCAGCGAGTTCTATTCAGACGGGCAGTATCACCTAGCCGGTGAAGGCCGTTCGCTCAGTTCCGCTCAGTTCGCCGATTATCTCGTGGACCTCTGTGATCGCTACCCCATTGTGTCGATTGAAGATGGTATGGACGAAGAGGACTGGCAAGGTTGGGCAGACCTCACGCAAAAACTCGGGTCAAGAATCCAACTTGTAGGCGATGACCTGTTTGTCACCAATAGCGAAAGGTTGGGCCGTGGAATTGACCAAGGGATTGCAAACTCCATTCTGATCAAGGTGAATCAGATCGGAACGCTCACTGAAACCCTCGAGGCAATGGAGCTTGCAACCCGTCATAGCTATACCTCGGTGATGTCTCACCGGTCGGGTGAGACCGAGGATGTCACGATTGCAGACTTGGCTGTTGCCACAAACTGTGGGCAGATTAAGACTGGTGCCCCGGCGCGTTCGGATCGAGTCGCAAAATACAATCAGCTCCTGAGAATCGAAGAGTACCTTGGCGAATCTGCGGTGTTCCGCGGTGCGCAGGCACTTGCCCCCATCGGTGGAGCTGCTTGAGGTGACTTCGCTGTCCTCCCGAACGCGAGCTAAACGACCGGCAGCTTCATCTCAGACTGCGCGCTCGGGAGCAGCTCGTTCAGGGGGCCAGAAGCGGTCTCGGAAGACGGCGAAGGCTGCGGTGCCGCGGGCCGTGGTCCTGCAACGGTTTGGCATATTTCTGTTCGTACTTGCTGCAGCCGTAGCCTTACTGTTGGTTCCGGCTCGCGGGTATATGGCCCAACGACACGAGATCGCTGGACATCGTGCAGAGTTGACGGACCTGAAGCGCCAGAACCAAGAACTGACCACACGTAGAGATCGCCTCGACGACCCCTCCGAGATTCAGCGAATTGCGCGCCGAGACTACGGCCTCGTCCTTGAAGGCGAAGAGTCCTACTCAATTCTTCCCCCAGCGAGTGCCGGGTTAGTTCTGCCGCGAGTGTGGCCCTTTAACTTGGTGCAAGAACCCCTTGAACAAGCAACACTTGCTCCCTCGTGATCCCCGAGTCTGACTGCTCACGCCGAGTTTCTGCTCCGAGTTCCGTTCCGGTGGAGCATCCCACTACGGTGTCGCAATGGTTGATGGAGCGGAAGCAAACTCAGTTCCCCCCATCGAAGTAGTCGGCAGCTCGCATGGAGCCAGCCCAACTACCTCTGGCACAAATCAAGGCGATATAGATGCCGTGACCGAGTTGCTCGGCCGAAGCCCAAAGGGCCGTTTTGAGGTGATGCTTCGCTCAGACGAGGGGACCCCGATGGTAATTGCAAACCTGCCACTACTCGAAGATGGCACGCCGATGCCGACGCGCTACTGGCTGCTAGACAAGAAACTCAACCGGCGGATTGGCCAACTTGAGTCCACCGGCGGGGTGCGGCTAGCAGAAGAGGCTGTGGATCCGTTGGAGTTAGCAACAGCGCACGCAACCTATGCAGCACAACGCGATGCACTCATCCCAGCATCGTGGACTGGCCCTCGGCCATTCGGTGGAGTGGGTGGTACTCGGAGGGGAGTGAAATGCTTGCACACGCACTACGCATGGTTTTTAGTTGGTGGAGACGACCCAGTAGGCAGATGGGTAGACAATCAGCTCGCCTTGAACCTGCCCGCTTCTGTTAGCCATGCCGCGCGCACCCATGAAGAAGTACCTCGCCCGCAAGACCCTGGAGTACCTGAGTGAACGCACCGAAGTATGCGGCAATTGACTGTGGGACAAACTCAACTCGTCTGTTGATTTCAGACGGTGTGACTGCAACGGAGCGCTTGATGCGAGTCACGCGACTTGGCGCTGGGGTTGACCGCACCGGGCGACTTGACCCTGCAGCCATTGAGCGCACGCTGGACGTGCTGCGCGAGTACCGGGCGCTGATGGACGCCGCTGGCGTTGTTGGCCTTCGTGCCGCTGCTACATCGGCAGCAAGAGACGCTGCCAACAGCGCAGACTTTATGCTGGCGGCCGAGCAGATTTTGGGCCAAGCCCCAGAGTTATTAACCGGGTCAGAAGAGGCGGAGCTCAGCTACTTAGGTGCAACCTCTGCCCTAGAGGACAAAGATATTCTGACCCTCGTAGTTGATATCGGCGGTGGTTCCACCGAGTTTGCAGTTGGGCGAGGCCACGTCGAGGAGTCGATCTCGATTGACGTTGGTTGCGTGCGAATGACCGAGAAGTTCCTCCTGCACGATCCACCGTTAGCCGAGGAACTGTCGAACTGCATCAGCGTCATTGAGCAGCACCTTGACGATGTTGCACGAGAAGTACCTAGTGCTGGCAGCGCCGCACGCTTTATTGGTCTTGCTGGCACGGTGACAAATGTGGCAGCTGTGGAGTTGGGTCTGTTGGAGTACACCCCTGAAGCAATTCACGGGTTTGTGCTGACCAAAGATGCCGCCGAGGATGTGTTTCGAACACTAGCCACCGAAGCGGTGGCAGATCGCGTGCATAACCCGGGCCTTGAAGCGCAACGAGCTGATGTCATCGTCGGGGGCTGCTGTGTGCTGGTAGAGATCTTTCGGTATTTCGGATTCGAGGAATGCATCGTCTCCGAGTCGGACATCCTTGACGGCCTTATCTTGTCGCAGACGCTATGAGTCACCTCGTCGCAGACGCTAAAAGTCATCCTCAGGCTGCATGGCACGCTGAGTCTCAGCAGCAGATGAGGCCGAGAGGCTGCGTTGTCTCAGGCTGGCTAGGATTCCAATCGTGCTCCGCCGCAAGCAAAGCTCTCAAGCAATGACAACACCGATGCTTGTACACGGCCGACGAGTACTGCTGCGCCCGCTCAACCTGCACGACTTTGATGAATGGCGTGAGGTTCGCAGGCGCTGTACCGATTGGCTGACCAAATGGGAACCGCAGCGAATCCTGGGGCAGCCAGACACGGTTGAGGATCGTCAAGCCTTCTCTTCTCGTTGCTCGGTGCGTATGCGAGAGATCCAGCTGGGAACGGGCTACGGCTTCGGGATCTTTGTTGATGGCAGCTTTGGCGGTGAGATCAACGTCAATTCCATACATCGTGGAGCGCATCAAAGCGGCTACATCGGGTATTGGATTGACGAGAAGCTTGCTGGGAATGGCTACATGCCAGAAGCGCTCGTGGCAGTGTTGCAGTTCTCCTTCGAACAACTCATGTTGCATCGTGTGCAGATCTCGATCATTCCTCGGAACACCGCGAGTCGGAGTGTGGTGACCAAACTCTCCCTTCGAGACGAAGGGGTAGCCGAGCGCTATCTAGAGATCAACGGCACCTGGGAAGACCATATTCGCTACGCGATTACTTCCGAGGAGTGGCAGGGCCGTCGGGATCAGCTTCTTACTGAATGGGTCTGGTAGCCCGAGCGCTCGCCCTGACAGGCCGAGCATCTACCGGCACCCCTAGCAGGGCCGTTCGGCAACGAGTTAGTTGCTTTCGCTGCTAATTCGCTTTTGTAAAGCCGCAAGGCTTTCGGCAAAGGCAGGCTGATCCATCGACCAGACCTGATCCTTCAATTCGCGTTGAACTGCATCTTCATGGCTCTGAATCGATGCCACATCTTGGATGGTTCGCTTGACTCGCCGAGTGAGTTCTGACGGTGCGTCTGCTGCTCGTGCAGCGCAGGTGACTGCTGTGTTGATGAGTTCGTCATCCTCGACTGATTTCCAAACCAACCCAACCCGTTCTGCTTCGCTTGCGTCAAGCACTTGCCCGAATAGCACAGCAGCCATCGTGGCCTGTTGACCAGCGATGTTTCGAAACATCCACGTGTGGCCGCCGCCAGGGTGAATACCGAGATCTAAGAACCGTGTATCGAATCGAGCAGATGCACCGGCAATTCGTAGGTCACAAGCGAGCGCGAGATTCATCCCTGCACCTACAGCTGCGCCGTTGACTGCCGCCACGGTTGGCAACGGAGAGCTAGCGACCCTCAGGAAGCCTTCGTAGATTCGAAGCAGGCCTTCTCGTTTTGACGCACCTAGCTGGCTGAGATCTGCCCCCGCACAAAATGCTCTGCCCGAACCTGTCAGCACAACTGCGCCAATATCAGAGTTGGCTTCTAGAGAGTCCATCGCCCTGATGAGTTGCTCGTTGAGCTCTAGGCTTAAGGCATTGCGTCGCTCGGGTTCGTTGAGGGTGATCAGTCCAACGCGTCCGATATTTTCGACGGTAATTCTGGGCACAGTATTGCTGGGCATGGCTCGCTCCGAATGGCATGGTCCACGGCGTGAGGGCCCCTCAACAGATAAGGTGCCTCGCCGTGAGGATCTTGGTGGTTGCCGAACTGTATCCGTGGCCGCCCGTCGATGGGTACAGGCAGCGCCTGAGCCACATGATCGCTGGGCTGGGCCGAGCCGGCGAGGTTGAGTTGATCGCAGTGGATCGCCACTCTGCCGGCACGGAGCGCATCGATCCCCCCGCAGTAGAGGGCCTTGAAACGGTCACTGCGCTCACGTGTGGGCCAGAAACTCCGATGCGTACGTGGCTCTGGCCGTGGCTGCTCGGTGGACCGCCAAGGCGATTGCGGGCCATGGATACCTCTGGGCTAGTCGATGCGGTGCTCACCCGTCTGGAGTCCGACCCTCCTGTAGATCTGATCTGGTACTCGCACCTTGATACGTGGTGGCCCGTTCAAGAAGCGATCACAGCCCGCAGCAAGACGGAGGGGAGTCAGCGCCAAGGTGGCCCCGTTGAAATCGTTGATTTCGATAACTTGGAAAACCTTTCGCTGAAGCTCAGACGCAGGACTCCGCCAAGATTCGCTCCGGGCAGCAGCGCGATTGATCGGATGAGACTGCTCACACGGTGGGGAATCTCTAGGGCCTTTGACTTCGTTGATGAGCGACGCTGGGATGTTGTGCAACGTCAATGTGCTGATCAGGTAGCTGCAGTGGTGGTGTGCAGCGAGTTAGATGTTGAGCGTTCGGGCTGCGCAAACGCCCATGTCGTGGGCAACGGTGCCGAGCGGCCAGTTCAGGTCCGCTCAGACCGAACGGTGCTGCAGACCGCTACCCCCAAAATGCTGTTCGTGGGTGCGCTGGATTATGAGCCAAATGCAGAGGCTGTTGAGTGGTTCGTTTCGGAGGTCATGCCGCTGATCACAGCCAAGATGCCAGCGGCCCAGGTACGAATCGTTGGCCGCAATCCTGATCGGGTGGCCTGGGTTGGCTCGCAACTAGGCGTTGACCTAGTCGGACTTGTTGACGATCTTGCACCCGAGCTTGATTCTGCAGATGTGTCCATCGTGCCGATTCGCGTCGGCGCCGGCACCCGACTGAAGGTGGTTGAAGCGCTTGCTCACTGCATCCCACTTGTAACAACTCGTGTTGGCTGCGAGGGAATCGCCGTTCAAAACTCCGTTGACGTTCTGATTGCAGATGACGCAGCGAGCTTTGCCGAGGCTTGTGTCTCTTTGATGGCTGATGGCGAGTTGCGACAACGCCTGAGCGAAGCCGGGTCGCAGCTCTTTAGCCAGCAGTATGAGTGGTCACGTATTGAGGGTGACCTTGCAGCACAAGTCGCTGCTTGGGTTGAAGCGGCTCAAGCCTGACGACGGTCTTTGCGAACTGCTGGAGAATGACGAAAGAACTGCTCAACATCGCGTTCGTAGCGATATGAGGGCTCGTTCGCCCCGACGACCTTGCGAAGTCGTACTGCCCGGATGAATGCTTCAACCGCCTCTGTGGATGTGTGCTCGTAGCGGAACCCAAAGTTCTTGAGCCGGTGGTTATCCACTCCGCGACCATATTTTAAGAGTCCCTCGTACTCTTCGGGAAGATCCAACAACTTCAGTTGCCGCAGGGGTGAGGTGAGGAGCCCGGTAGCAAACGGTGGCAGAGCCGCAGTTCGTTTACCGCAGAGCGCTGCTACTTCTGACCAAGGCAAGAGGCCGTCGCCCGCCACGTTAAATACGCCAGGTAAGTCATTGTCGAACGCAAAGAGAATGGACTTGATGACGTCGTCTTCATGCACAAACTGAAACCTGGGGTCGAAGCCAAAGATTGACGGAACCACGGGAAGCTGTAGCAGTCGGGTCAGCGGGGTTTCTAACTCGGCGCCAATCACGTTCGAGAAGCGCAGCAGGGCCACGTTGACGTGCGGATTGTCTTCGGCGAAATCTCGCACATAGCCCTCGACTGCTTCAAGGCTTCGTTCAATTGGTTCTTTGGCAGGGCGTGACCTTGGCGTTGATTCTGTAAACCAAACGGGGTCTTCGGGGGCGCAGCCGTAGACCACCGTTGAGGACTTCACGATCACGCTACGAACAGTTGAAGCCGCAGCCGATGCGGCAGCAAACAGGTTCATGGTTCCAATCACGTTGATCTCGTGCATGGCCCGCTGAGACATCTGTGTTGGGTCCATCACCAAGAAGGTGTGAATAATTGTGTCGACTCTCGTTGCGCGCACGATGCGAGACAGGATCGAATAGTTGGCATCAACGCGCACATATTCAGTTCGTTCGAGCTCAACGGTGGGTTCGGTTGTATCAAGGCCAACAATGACTTCAACTGCAGGGTTAGCTTCTAATGCTTGTGCAACGCGTCCACCCCAGAAGGTTCCCAGACCTGTGACGAGGACTCTGCGCCTTGGTCCGTCAGGGTCGATATTGACAGCATCGGAAGCTCTACGGGCGAGCCTCGTTGGAGCGGGTGGCTGGTTGGGCATCAGCCGAACCACACGCTTCTGCGTTCGCGCAACATGGTATAGAGCGCTGATTGGATTCGATCGCGAATTGCTTCGGACTCGTCCATGACCCGAGAGCGAGAGTACCGGTCTCGGTCTGCGGGAACATCGAAGTAGACCGGGTCAAGCACTTTGAGTTTGAACTTGGCCGGGAAATAGGTGAGTAAACCGAGCGGCCCCGCTACGAGCATGTTTGCAGTAACGGGCAGATACGGCACGCCAAGGGCCCGTGCAACCGACGGAACTCTAAACAAAGTGGGCATTGACTCCTCGGCACCCACGACTGCAATGGGAACCACGGGCACGCCGGCGCGCATCGCGATCTCTACAAACCCGCCCCTGCCGAACCTGCGCAACTGGTAGCGCTCGTTATAGGTCTTCGACGGCCCCTTGGTGCCCTCGGGAAATACCAACACAAGCTGGTCTTGTTCTCGCAGTAGCCGATAGGCGTTGTCGGGGTGGGCGGGCAAACCACCTAGCCGGTTCCAGAGCGTTCCAACCACAGGAATCGTTCTAAAGAAGTTATCTGCAAGTCCGTACACCGGTCGATTGAGCTCGGTTTCGATTCCGTGCATGATGACGGGAGCATCCGAGGGGATGGCCGCAGCGTGGTTAGCTACTAGTAGGGCGCCTCCGCTTGGGATCTTTTCTAAGCCTTCCCATTCAACTCGGAACCAGCGTTTATAGATGGGGTCATACACGCGCCGAGCAATCTCTCGCATGTGTTCCGAGCGTCCCCATTCGTTGACATCGGAGCGACGCCGCTCATCGAGTTCGTCTGGGTTTCGGGGCTCTTCCTGAGGAAGCCGCACAAGCTCACCATGGCCTGTGGGGGCCCGAGCGGGACCGAGTGCGTCTTCTAGCGTTACCTCAAGATTCAGTAGCTCTGCTTCTTCGATCTGCCGAGATGCGGCTGCGAGTTCTCGGAGCCGATCGGAGGGAGATTGGCTCTTCGGGGAGTCAGTTGAATCGGAGCCCTCCTGTTCCATAGACGCATGTTAGGCGGTAACACTTCTGGAGCAGAAAGAATGAGCCGGCAATCTAGACGAAGGCAGTGTTTCGTGGCCTGAAACCGCCACTGCGACAGGAGAAGTAACCTCGAATCGTGCGTCGCCTCGAGAATCGCAGGACTGAGCTGCGACCTCTGCTGTTATGAGCGCTCCGCTTTCAGATATGCCAGAGGCTTCTCCACCACCTCAGCGCTCAACCCCGCGAGCACTTGATGCCCTGAGGCAGCAGAGCTTTCGGCGGTTCTGGCTTGCAGCGCTTGTGTCAAACACTGGCAGCTGGATGCAGAGCGCAGCGATTCCCTTTGTGGCCTTTTCGCTCACTGGTTCGGCTGGGGCAATAGGAGTGACGGGGTTCTTTCAATACCTTCCATTCATGATGATGGGGCTGGTTGGGGGAAGTCTTGCTGACCGGTTTCCCCGGCGAACGCTGCTCATCAGCACGCAGACAGCGCAGGCCGCCTGCGCAATAGCGCTGTTTGTGATGGTCTACACCGGCACTGTGACCACTGCATGGCTGGCAGGTCTCGCATTTGTTTCTGGGCTAGCAGCGGGGCTCAACACGCCGGTCTGGCAGTCCTTCGTCGCCGAGTTGGTCAGCCGAGATTTGCTGCTGAATGCCGTGACGCTCAACAGCGCTCAGTTCAACGCGGCTCGTGCGCTTGGCCCGCTCTTCACCGGAATCATTGTTTCTGGGATTGGAGTCTCATGGGCGTTTGCCCTCAACGCCGCATCCTTTCTCATCGTGATTCTGGTTCTGCTGAGCCTGCGCGTTCGTAGCGATGGTGCTCGCAGGCCTGTCTCTGGCGGCGCAGTCGCTGGGATCCGAAACGCTGGCCGCTATGTGCTGTCCTCGCCGCCTATTTTGGCCTGCTGCATGGCAATAGCTGCGGTGGCGGGCCTCGGGAGCCCGCTCTTTAGCTACCTCGTCGTCTACGGCGAGGAGGTGTTTCATGTGTCGGGTGTGCGCCTCGGGATTCTCTTTGGCGCAGCAGGTATTGGATCAGTGATCTTTACCCCCGCCTTGTTGTCGGTCGCTCCAAGGATTCAGCGTTCCAAGCTTTTGAGTGGCGCCATGGTCCTCTATGGCTGCTCGGTGATTGCCACTGGCCTCGCACCTACGTACATAACCGTGGTGCTTGCGCTGCTGTGCTTCGGAGGGGCATATCTGGCCATTGCCTCGACAATAAACACCACGATTCAACTTGTGGTGCGTGATGACCTTCGCGGGACGGTGATTGCCATCTACTTGATGTGCCTCACCGGCGCCTTGCCGCTTGGAATTTTCATCTGGGGTAAGGCCTCAGACTCGTACGGGATTCAGAAGGTGACCGTTTGTGCCGGTACAGCATTGTTGGTCGTTACCGTGCTATTCATACTCACGCGCCGCTTTCATGTGATGGCCGACGCTGATGCTGCTCGCGATGCGGCAGCAGCGGGTGAAACCCTGAGTAAAGCCAACCCAAAATCGAATCCCACACCTCATTAGGAGTAGCCCAATGCCTGAACCGATTCTGTCAGCAGGAAGTGATCCTCGCGGAAAGATCTTTATTCACCCGGAGTCCTTCGGAGACATGGAACACTGGCATGAAGTCGCCCGAGAGATCCGCCGGGATACTCCAGTGCTGCGGGTAGAGGCAGAGGGATGGACCCCATTTTGGGCAGTGACTCGTCACGAGGATGTCTTTGAAGTTTCACGCAGAAGCGACGTGTTCTTTAACACCGAGCAGTCTGCACCGAGCCCGAATGTCACCTATGAGATGTTAGACATGCTTGGCCTAGAACAGCCCCGTACCTTGGTGCATCTTCATGGGTCAGAACATGACAAATATCGCAAAGTCACGAACGATTGGTTCAAGCCTGCAGCGGTCAAAAATCTTCAAGGGGCTATTGAGCAGATTGCTGACGAGTATGTTGAGAAGCTCGCAGACATGGGAGGGGAGTGCGACTTCGCACAAGATCTTGCCGTGCCCTTCACCATCAGGGTGATCATGACCATCTTTGGGGTACCGCGCAGCGATGAACGCTTCATG
>WLJI01000043.1 GCA_009701845.1 Actinomycetota bacterium | reverse complement strand
TCGTGCAACGTTGGTCGGACGGTTCTCCGGGACTCAGAACAACAAAGCGAGTTCGAACGTCGCGGTTATGTGGTCATGCCTTTTCTCTCCGCCGAGCAAGTTGATCAGTTGGTTTCTGGATATGACTCAATTGCTCAATCGCTGGGCGGGGCCAGTAAGCCCGAGGACTACAACGACACCTACGCCGAGTTCAGCATCATTCATTCCCGACCGGAGTTTCGCCGTCAGGCTTATGCCCTGATCAATTCAGTGCTGGCTCCCGAAGCCGATCGAGTTTTGATGGACTACCGGCCACTCATCGCCAACTTCGTCAACAAACTTCCCGGTACTGGCCTAGTCCCGACTCACCAAAACCTCTCGGTGGTTGATGAGTCCCGCTATGCATCAGTCTCGGTGTGGGTTGCCCTTGTGGATTGTGTGCTCGACAACGGAGCGATGTCCATGCTCGACGGAAGTCACCGATCGCTTCGCAGCCGCCGCGGCATGTGGGCCTACCAAGCTTTTGGGGGAATCGAACAGGCGACGCTTGACGAGTTGTTGACTCCTGTTGAGGTGCCAGCCGGTCACGCAGTGATCCTCGACGATGCATTGGTGCACTACTCGCCACCCAACCAGACAGATCAACGCCGCTTGGCTATTCAGTTTGTCATGGTTCCGCAAGAGGTTCCCTCGATATGGCATCAACAAGTTGGCACCAATGAGGACGGCCTAGACGTTCAAGTCTGGGAGATTGATGAGCGGTTCTTCTTTGAGTTCTGGCACGGTGATGGTGACGACAGGTATGGCCAGAAGATCGATCGGATCACGATCCCATCTGTAGAGCTGAGAATTGAAGACCTGCATTCACTGCTCGGCAGTGAGGTCTAGAACCGGTACTTAACTCCAGAAATAGACTTGTTCTTCGTCCTGTGACAGAGCGGCAAACCCTCCGATAGTCACTCGCTCTTGGGTGCCAAAGACGGGTTCAACTCGATGCCAGATCCGTCCTCCCGTAAAGAGGATCATGTCTCCCACCTCTAGGTCGATGGGGGTTCGACCAAAGCGCTCGAGCAGCGCATCGCGCTCCTCGCTCATCGGAAGTGCTCGAACATCCTCGGGAGTGTCATCCCACATGAGATCGTACAAAACCAGTTCGCCGCCTGTGTCTGGCTTTTGGCCAACAACGAAGTAACTCAACGAGTTCCACATGCGCGCTATTTCACGCAGGTGCTCGTACGAACCCCAGGCATTACAAAACTCGTTTGCCGTGTGAGCATGCATAACTCCACCGTCGGGCGGAAGAAAGCGAATCGTGATGGGAACGTAATCGCCCCGCCCCTCCTCTGAGGGAACGCTCGCTGGGCGACCTGCGCCAACAGCCGAGAGCACCTGCCCGATACGCCCCACAAAGTCAACATCGAAGAGGGAGTCGAGTCGGTCATTGATAATCGGTGCTGCAGCGTAATAGTCGGCGCGGTCATCGTCGGCGCCAACGATTGCAGTGCCAAAGAAAATCTGCTTTCCGTAATCGTTGAACTCTTTGGAATGCTCGCGAGCGCGCAGTACGCCCGTTGCCACCTCTTCCTCAGTGAACACTCCCCGGATCGAGATTCCGTCGAGCGTGCCTGCATAGATTCGCTCGATCGCGTCGGGGTGATTGGAGACCTCATCAAACTGCAGGTCAAGCCATTCGCCAAGGTGCGGCCGGTTTGGATCTACTTCGCTGCTCGGGGCTGCCGGTACGGGTGCAGGCACGGATTCCGGTTCGGTCGCAGGCTCAGGTTCCTGTTTCGAGACCGAGGGAATTGCTTCCTCTTGCTCCGAACGGGTGGCGGGTTCACTTTTGCTGCGGAACCTATCAAGAAGACCCATGTTGGATGCCTTTGCTGTTCGATTCATCCGTCCCCGGGATGACTTGCATATATTCCCTAAGCTAATCGGGAATGCTCAGGTATCCTCACTCTCTAGGAGTTTTTGCGGTCACTTGCTAGTCGAGAGCTGAGGAATAGATGCGTGCCGAATCAGAGGCAAGCTCCATGAACGAGCAAATTGAAGCTTCCGTGGAACTTGCAGCAGCTTGGTTGGCCACTGAACAGAAAGCCTCGGGCGAATTCCCTTCTTTCTCGAGTCCTTTGATCGCGGCGCAGGATTGGCAGCCAGACAGCGTGAACTTTGTGACGGCGCTGACCTCACTCGCTCTCGAGGGGGTAGATCTGCCGCAGACCAAAGCCATGCGAGAGAGAGCGGCGCTTTATTTGACGGGCCAGCGCGAGGGCGCTGGTCTGTGGCGATACTGGGCAAAGGCAGCTGAGCTGCATGACTACACGCCGCCCGATGCAGACGACACGGCATGTTGTTCTTTGGCAGTCGGTAGCTCCGCTGGAACTGCTAACCAGAAGCTCCTCTTGGCCAATCGTGACCCGTTGGGAAGGTTCTATACCTGGATGCTGCCGCGGTCCGAGATCCGCAGCTTGTCGTACCGTTGGGCCCTGCGCTCGGAGCGCTCCGGTGCTGCTCAAGCAAGACGCGTAGAGCTCTGGGAGAACTCCGAGGCAAGCCCATCAGACGTTGACGTAACCGTAAATGCAAACGTCATCCGCTATTTGGGGCCGCAGCTTGCCCCGGTTGCTGCAGTTGAGTGGGTGGCCTCTGTTGTAGAGGCCGGGACCGAGATTGAAGAGGATCATTGGTATCGCAGCAGAACCAGTTTGTACCGCAGCATTGCCATTTCGGCGCGTGATGGAATTGAGCGGTTTGCTGGCTTGCGCAATCTGGTCATCTCTCGGATTGTTAAAGACGCAGCCTCGGGCGGGTTTCGCAGTGACCTTGAACTTGCCGATGCCTTACGGGTGCTCCGGCTCTTTGATGCAGACCCAGAAGATTGCGTGGTCCTTGCAAAAATGCTGCTGCAGCGGCAGCGTCCGGAAGGCTGCTGGGAGCGTTCAATCTGTTACTACGGCGGCCCGCAAGAAAGTTTCGGTTGGGCATCGGAAGCCCTCAGTACTGCAACGGCGATTGGGGCACTTCACGGAATTGATCTCGGCGAGTTCGGCGCAACGCCGTTCAGTTCCGGCACTGAAGACCTGCCAGATTCAGCGCCTGTGACGCTTGCCCCGTTGCGAAAAATTGTTGGCATCAAAGACCCTGAAGTTGCGCATGCGCTAGCCCGCGACGGCTTTGTTCGCCTTGGCGTGATACTGACTGCGGAAGAGGTGGCACGCGGCCAAGAAATCTTTGCCGAAGCCGTGCGGCGGATGAACCGGCCGATCGGCGATGCATGGTTTCACACCATCTTGATTCCTGAGGATGATGTCCGTGCCTTTATTACTGAAGAGCTAGAGGTTCTCCTTGCGCCCAAGATCGCCGAGGTTATTGACCCAGAGCAGCTCGAACTCATGCGCCTAGACTTTTCGGTGAAGCCACCTTCGACCAATAACGAACCTGGGCCACATCAGGATTACGCACTCGTGGATGAGCGTGAGGCAACGAGTTTCTACGCTTGGATACCCCTTGTCGACATGAATGAATTCAACGGGACCCTGCATGTGGTGCCGGGGTCTCACCGCTACACAAACATGATTCGCTCCTTTCATGTCCCGTCAACCTTTGATGAGGTTCTGGACTCAGTGCGGGCAGCGGCACTGCGATTTGATTGTTTGGCCGGGGAACTCATCTTGATGGTTTCGGGCGTGATTCACTTTTCGCCGCCAAATAGCTCAGACGAGGTGCGCCTTGCAGCACACGGGATGCTTGCGCCCAGCAAAATTCCCCTCAAGTTCTACTTTGCTGATGAGCAGACCCCCGAGGGAAAAGTCGAGGCGTACGAGGCTGATATTGACAGCTACGTGAACCAACTTCACCAAGGTCGGCCCCATCCAGACGTCCAGCCAATCCAAATACTTGAGCGTCCACCACAGAGCATGACTCCGGAGCGGTTTCTAGCTGGCCTGAGAGCCACGACAGACGCGCAGGGTTGAGAGCCTCTCTCGGCAAGCGAACAAAGAGCGTCTTTGCCCTCTGAACAGTAGAATCCAATTGTGCGCACGAACTCTGATAGGCGGCAGAGCAGGGCGGTGGGGGCCAGCGCTCCCACTCTCAGGCTGTTCGCAGTGTTGCTACTTGGCTGCGGTTCAGCAGTCGCTCGGGTCGGTTTCGGTTCACTACAAGACTTTGCAATCGGAGCAGCCCTGCTGCTGATTGGTGTGCTGCTGATCTGGATTTTGCAGCCTGGCACTCTAGGACTGCACCGGTGGCTGTCGCTGTGTGCCGCCGTTGTTCTGGCAGGCATCGCAATGGCTGCCGTACGGGTTGGCTTTGTTCTCCCATGTGCTGTGGTTGGCATTGGAACAGTGCTTGCCTACGGTGCTCTCATCCGCTGGTCGTTGCCACTGCGTTGGCCACAGCGAACCCCGGCAATCGCCGGGCTTGCTCTTGGGCCACTGATTGTTTCGATGTTGTTGTGGTACCGGTCCCCGTCCCTTGTCAGCTTCTTGCTGCTTGGACTTGCCGCCGTTGCGTTACTCGAGCTGTATGCACGAGCACCTCACACTGCTCATGTGATTGATTCGGGAATTGCCCGCGGTGCCCGAGCAGTAGGTCAGGGAGTCACGGCCGTTCTTGCCACTCTGATCATGGTGTTGCTGGTCATTCCGGTCAATGTGGTCTCTCGCATGTTTGGGTACTCACCACTAGACGGCGGATGGGCGAGTCGCAGTTCGGCTTGGGTGCCAGTCGCTACTGACGGTGTTCGATCGGAGTCGGGCGAGCCAGCACAAGCTCGAAGCATGGCCATGCGAGAACCGAGGCCCAACAAAGAGGTCCGTCGGCGTGGCCACCTGCGCCTGCTCGTTCCAGTTCTTGCTCTCGTGGTTGTTGGGCTGCTGATGGGAGTTGGTCCCATCAAGCTTTCGTTGTCCGACTCGGCTCAAGAGGTAGCAACGCAGCAGGACCGCCCGAGCACCTTCACGCGTCCCTTCGAGGAGGATCCAGCGTTCAAGGATGCGCCCTGGGCGCAGAATCTTCGAGTCAACTTGTTGGATGCGTGGAACAACTTAGAGTTCAACGCAGCAGTGGGCGGATGGCGCATCAAGGACGTGAGTTCTCAGTACATCAACGTTAGCAACGGAGAGCGCCGCACCACCGCAGCAGACCCTGCGCTTGGCGACCCGATTGTTATTTGGTTCTTCGGCGGATCGGCTGCATTCGGTGCAGGCCAACGTGACGAACACACCATCCCCTCGGAACTCGTCAAGCTGGCTCAGGACCAAGGGGTACCCCTAGAAATTCACAACTTTGCTGTTCCCGCCACCGTGAACTGGCAATCAGCGATGCTGCTGATTGCTCTACTGCAGAGCGAGCAGAAGCCAGACCTAGTGGTTATCTACGACGGGGCAAATGACGTAGCACTTCAAGGAGTGTTAGCCGCACAGGGGAAGGGGGCCTCACCACAGCCTGCGTCTCTCATCGATGGCGAATTAGATGCAGTTCTGAAAAAGCGCGCAACAGCCAATGCTGCACAGGGGTCGGAAACGAGGCAAACACTGCTTCCGCCTAGCAAGGCTCGCACCCCAGATAAGGAACTGACCCCTGCCGCCTCGGGGCAGATGGTGCTACAGCGTTATGGCAGCGGGATCGAGGTCATCCGGAAATTCTCCGAGCTGTCGTCTGTGCCGGTGCTGATTTTTTGGCAGCCAGATATTCGCACCAAGCAGCCCCAATCTTCAGCCGATGCCGACACTCTTGCCGCAGTCAAGGTCGATCAAGGCTCGCTCAGGGCTTGGACCGAAACCTCTGATGCGGCCCGGGCCGGTCTGAGCGCTCTGGGCGTGACCGACCTGTCTGGGGTCTTTGATGGGCAAACCGAGCCCATCTACTGGGACACCGTGCATACCAACGAACTTGGTTCGAGACTCGTGGCCGAAAGAATGCTGAAGGAGTTGCAGCCCAAACTCCAGGACCTCTCAAAGCAACAGGGCTAAGCCACAACACGACTTAGTCGGGCACAATGACTGCGTTGTGTCCCGTCCAGTGCGGTTGGTCTGCTTTGTTAAAGAGGCAGTCGTCAATCACAAGGAAGTCCATCTGGGTCGTCATAAAGCAACGATAGGCATCCTCAGCGGTCAACACGATTGGTTCACCTCGAACGTTGAACGAGGTATTTACCAACACTGGGCAGTCGGTGAGTTTCTCAAAAGCCATCAAAATGCTGTGGAGTTGTGGATTGCGTTGAGCGTCGACTGTTTGTACTCGAGCACTGCCGTCAACGTGGGTCACGGCTGGTAAGGGTGAGTCCACCTGTTCAAGGCGTGCCGAGAGGTCCATCATGTCCGAGAAAGCGGGATTATCTGGCAAGTCGGCGCTAGCTACCTGTGCGCCACGCACAGGTGCAACGAACGACATATACGGCGACGGGCAATCAAGTTCGAAGAACTCCGATGAGCGTTCGGCAAGAACTATTGGAGCAAATGGTCGAAATGACTCGCGGTTCTTGATGCTCAAATTCAGCCGGCGCTGCATCGAGGGTGATCGAGGGTCCGCCAAGATCGAGCGATTGCCAAGGGCCCGTGGACCGAACTCCATTCGCCCAGAGCACATACCCAGAATCGCTCCATCTGCGAGAAGATCTGCGACTCTTCCGGCGAGTTCCGCCGAGTCGATGAACTGTTCACATGGTCGACCAAGTGCTGTGAAGGATTCACAAGTACTTGTCTCGCTTGGTAGCGGGCCAACGAGTGCCCCCTTCATAGAGTCTTGGCCGGCCGGGTCAGGCCGCTCGCTTCCGCAAACCTCATGCCAAGCCCACAACGCGCAACCTAGGGCCGACCCAGCGTCGCCCGCTGCTGGCTGCACCCAGACCTCGCTAAAGGGGCCTTCACGAAGAAGCCTTCCGTTCGCAACACAGTTCAGAGCTACGCCGCCGCCGAGAACTGCTTGGTCTGAGCCAGTAAGCGTGTGGGCATGGTGTGCAACTCGGAGGACAACTTCTTCAAGGACAACCTGGATGGAGCGCGCAAGATCGCATTCTCGCCGAGTTATCGGAGCCGAGGCTTTGCGTGGCGGTCCGTCAAACAATTGATCGAACCGCTTGCTCGTCATGCGTTTGCCGGCGAGGTAATCAAAGTAGTCAAGGTTGACGGTAAAGGATCCGTCGTCGCGCAGGTCGATGACCTCGCCCAAGATTCGTTCGCTGTATCGAGGCTCACCAAAAGGGGCGAGCCCCATCAGCTTGTATTCGCCGCTGTTCACACCAAACCCGCAGGCCGAGGTGAATGCTGAGTACAACAACCCGAGCGAGGAGGGAAACCGCATCTCTTGCAGAAGGTCGATCTTGCGACCCGAGCCCAGCCCAATAGAGGAGGTGGCCCATTCTCCGACGCCATCAAAGGTGAGCACAGCCGCAGAGTGAAAAGGAGAGGGGTAAAATGCTGCGGCAGCATGGCTCATATGGTGCTCTGCGAAGAGTGTCTGCCCTGCTGGGCAAAAGCCGAGTTGTTTGAGTGTTCGATCGATTCCGTACGACACCCAGAGCTTTCGGCGCAGCGACTCCTCCATCGCCCGAGGAAAGGTACTGATTCCCTTCAGGCCGACAGCCGTAAACGTTTTGAGTACCCGAACGAAAGAACTGACCGGTTTCTCGTAGTACGCCACCGTGAGTTCTGCATCGCTCGGCACCTTGCCCGCTTGTAGGCAGTACTCGATTGCGTGAGCCGGAAGCGCTGGGTCGTTTTTGACTCTGGTAAAGCGTTCTTCTTGAGCAGCAGCAACGAGTTGCCCGTCGCACAACAGTGCCGCGGCTGCATCGTGATACAGCCCACTCACCCCTAAGACAAACTGATGGCCCATCGAACTAGTAGTTCATCAGATCAGAAGAAGGTATAGACCGCGTAGGGGACAACGGCCTGAGTCGCAGTACCGAGTGCGATTGCAACAATAAGAAGGGCGGCTGCCGGCAGTAGCCACCAGGCTTTGTTGAGTCTGGCGTAGAGCAGAAAATCGGCTGCCAAGCGAACTGTATGGCGAACGAGGAGCATGTCAAGAACACCAGCTCTCAGGGTTCAGCGGGCATCGCTGCGGTACAGCAAGCACCGCTATGCAGGCCACGAGGACCAAGTTGTTTTCAGCCCCTCGTTCAGCGAGGTTTGTGGCTTCCAGTCCAGCAGTTCGGCCGCGAGAACGCCCGTTGCGCTGCGGCGGTGAGGCTCCTCGGAGGTCAGACCCAAGGCAGCAGGAAGGGCAATCCTCTGAACCGTTGAGTTTGAACTCGTGGTGCTCAAAATCTGCTCAGCCAAATCGGCAATACTCGTCTCTTGCGGGCCGCCGAGGTTCACCACAGCCCCCGAGCCGCGTTCGCAAGCGGCAATGGTTCCGTCCACGGCATCTTGAACGAACACAAAGCTCCGAGTTTGTGAGCCGTCGCCATAGATGACTAAGTCTTGGCCTGCTTGGGCTGCGTCCAAGAACAAGGTGATGACGGACGGGTCAACAGAGCGCGGCATGCGAGGCCCAAAAACATTGAAGTAACGGATGACAGAGGCCGGTCGCCGAGCAGTAGACCCCGAAGCAAGTGCAAGGTGCTCCATGCATGCCTTGGCATGGGCGTAACTCCAGCGCGCCGCCTGAGGTGGCCCGAGTAGTCCTGGAGTCTGCTCGTCGAAGGGAGTCGCAACGCTTCGGCCGTAAATTTCAGAACTTGAGGCCACAAGAAAGGATGCATCGGGGGCCGCAGAGCGAAGCAGGTTTGCCGTGCCAGTGACTGCTACTTCAATCACTCGCGCAGGATCGGCAATTGTGGATTTCACCCCAACGACCGAGGCCAGGTGATAAATAGCGTCAAAATCCGGTGCGAGGTCTTCTACCAAGTCCTGATCGGTGACCGAACCTTCAACCAGAGTGACCCGATCAGCAAGGTGCAAAAGATTGTCTCTAGATCCGCGACTGAGGTCATCAAGCACCGTGCACTCATCGCCGCGCGCAACAAGGGCATCAACAAGGTGGGACCCAATAAACCCTGCCCCGCCCGTAATCAGTGCTCGCATCCCCTCAGGCTACCAAAAACCATAAGAAATCGATGATGGCTACAGATCGAGGTCGCAGTAGTACCTTCTGTAGCTGTGCATGGCCCCTCTCGAAGCTTGAGCTTCGTCCTCCCCTTTTGGAATGAGGTTGAAGGTGCTGAGCGGACTATCGCGGTGGTGAGTGAAGCTGCAACCGAGCTTATTCAGACTGCCGTGGTATCGAAGGTTGAGATCTTGGCAGTCAACGATGGCAGCACGGATGCAACTGCGCAGGTTCTTGACTCCCTTGCTGAGCAGAACACGTACCTGCGAGTTGTGCATCACGCAGCCAATCAAGGTTTGGGGGGAGCGCTTCGGACAGGGTTTCAACAAGCCAGTTCCGACTGGATTTTCTACACCGACTCCGACCTACCCGTAGACCCACTGGTTTGTAAGCGGGCCTTCCGCGCTACCGAGCTACATGATGCAGATATCGTCTCGTGCTACCGCCTAGACCGGACAGGCGAGGGGGTTCGGCGAGAGGTCTTGTCTACGGTCTACAACTCGGCGGTTCGAGCTGTGACTGGTTTGAACGTGAGAGATGTGAACTTTGCGGCAAAGCTGCTGCGGCGAGAGTCGGTGACCTCTTGTCTACCGATGAGCAATTCACTGTTCTTTGACGCCGAACTTCTTGCTAGGGCTTTGCGATCAGGAGCGACACTGCAGCAGATTGGCGTGGACTATTTCCCTCGTTCAGTGGGCACCTCGACGCTGTCCTCGATGCAATCAATCCGAGACACTGCTCGTGATCTTGCTCGTATCGGGCCGAGCGTGAGTATTCGCAAGTAACTACTTCTGATCCTCCTCAGCTTGGCGTTGACTCACGGGTGGGATGAGGGGACGGCACTGTTAGAATTCCAGACTCCTGAGGGGAACAGTTTCTGCTCGGGGTGGGAGCAACCCCAGTGCAGCCGATGACTGAGTGGACGGGTTGGATGAGGTGAACAAAAACAACCAAGCTGCGAAGGTGTCGAGTAGTGGACTCGTGGTTGTTGCATGGCTTCTGGCGCTACTTCAGGTACTGCTCGATCTCGGATCCCGGTTTGCGCAGTTCAGCGCAGTACCCGCCCTCGCTGCACTGCAAGTCTCTCTTGCTCTAGAACTGGCGATTCTGGCTGCGCTTGTGTTGAGGCGAGTTGAAGAGCCACGGAATCAGGGCGGTACAAGGCGGCCAGTCTGGCCGTTGCTTGTGGCACTTCTAGGAACATCTTTGGCCATTCTCGGCCGGGTTACTATCTCGGCTCTTGAACCGACGGTCGCCTGGCTTGCTCCGGTATTGCTTGTTGCGCCAGCGGCTCTCACCTGGGAAGTCACTCGCATGTATCGGGCAGGAAGCCGCTTGAGCAGTGTGGTCTGTTTGCGTGTCGCCGCTACTTGGAGTGTGGTCGGCGCGTTTTGTCTGATTGCCTTAACACTGAGCCCAACTCGATGGAATCAAATTGACGTTCGGACAACTGGATGGAACTGGGTGGGGTGGAGCCTTGGCGTCGTTGCGAGCTGCGCCGTTTTTCTGTCCCTTGTGAAGCGAAGCCGGGGAGTCGCCATTCGGTTTCTACTAGTCGCAGCTTCGGCTTCTGCAGTACTTCTCAGCGGACGTTCGGCGACGGAACTTCCCGCAGCTTCGCAAACTCCGGTGCTGTTCCCACTCCTCGGGGCGACAGTGATTCTTGTCGCCATGCTCACCCCTAGCCGAGCTGTAGCTCGCCTCACATATTTGCTGAGAACGTCCGCCAAGGCAGTCAGAACTAGTGCAGGCCGGATTCTTCAAGAGTTGCTTGACGTTCTTCGTAAAGCTACGAGCACTAGCGGCCGGGCTTGGGGGAACGTGATTCGCTTTGCCTCGTTTGGTGAGGTGCCGGTGCAGCAAAGGATGACTCGGCAGCATCTTGTTGGCGCCGCGACCATGGGCGTTCTCTCGGTCGGGTTTATTGCGCACGGCGTTTGGTGGGCAGATCGAGCGGGGTGGCAGCCAACTGGGCACGCAGCAACGCTGATGATGCGAGCATCTCAGGTTGGCACAGTCGACCACCCCCTGCTTGGGCTCGTAACGAGTCTTGGAAGCATCGGAAAGGGGTCGCATCTTGGCCCTTTACCCATGGACTTACTTGCCCCATTCATTCGACTGTTTGGCGTTCGGACGGGGGCTCTGCTGGCTGCTTCAGCTTTCACGCTTTTGTGTTGGGCAGTTTCGGTTTGGTCGGCATGGAGAGCAGCTGGCGCAACGGTGGCTCTAGCCGCTTGGGTGATGGCCCCGGTCGTTATTGCAGTACCGGCTCTCGGAGCGTTCTGGGAGGGAAATAACATTTCGATTTCACTTCTAGCAATCACGGCCACGCTGCTTGCAAGTTGGGCAGCGGCTTCGGGGACGCCTAGGGCTTGGTGGTGGGCGGTCGGACTCGGATCGTTCTGCGCTCAGTCCTATATCCCCCATGCCCTCATCATTATTGGTCCAGTCGTTTTCTCCGGCTTAGCACTTGCAGGATCAAGACGAGCAGCGACAGAACCAGATCAGCAGCATGACCTTCAGAAGGTCATCAAGGTTGGGTGGCTGATTGCTGCAGTTGCCTGGTTCCAGCCAGCTTTAGATGCTGTGCTGCATCAAGGTGGAAACATCCGCGAACTGATTTTAGAAGTGACCAACCCTCAACCCAATGTAGGGATCTCTGGGTTTCCAAGAGCCATTGCTTGGGTGTTTGCGGTGCCGCCAAGATGGGGAGAGATCACGAAGAGTTTTGCTCAGGCAGGCAACGCCGAGGAGTTCATTCGCGGGTCGCTCGTGGCGGGCTTACTGATAGCACTGTTGCTTGGCTACCTCTGGTGGCGAAGCCGATCAGCGATGGTACAAAACGAGCGGCAACTGCGAATCGTCACCCTTTTGGTTTTGCTCGGTACCGGGCTCAACGTGACGCAGCTCCCACAGGACTTTCTGCGTTCATTCCAGCTTGGCTGGCTGGTGGTGGTTTCAATTTTTGTTTGGTTCAGCATTTTTGCTTCCCTGTTTCTTGCCACACGTGAGCGTCTCGTAGCGCTCATTTCGTTGCGTTGGGTTCAAGCTCTGCGTGCCGGAGTATTTTCTGTTTCAGCTCTGGCTGTGATTGCCCTCGGCATGTCAGGGCCCGAACGGATAGAAGATGTGAAGGATCGCGCCTTCACCATTGATGCTTTGATCGACCCACTTGTTGAACAAACCCTGAGTGAGTTCGACAGCAGCGAGGCAGTTCTCGTCCCTCAGGCTGGCGGGAGACTGAACGAAATTGCCACCGATACGCTTCTTTCAAACCTGATTGTGGGAGGCCTGAATGCACGAGTCGAGACCAGCCCGAGCGGGATGAATTATGGGGAGCGCCGAATGGTGACTCAGTGGTCTGGCCCGGCGCTTTGGATAACGAGTGCCCTCAGTCCGATCAAGCCAGATGGCAAGCTGCTGGCCTCGGTTTCGGAACCTAACTGGAATCAGAAGCGCTTCGATCAGCTTGCCCAGCAAGTGGCCACAACGGTGCGTGCAGCACCCGAAGCCAAACTGTATCCATGGGTCGACCGGTATTTAGTTCGCTATTTGAGTGGCTGGATTCCAGACGAGGATCTGTGCTCGACCGCAGAGCAGATTCGGTCGGGAACCTATCCTCTTGCCTCGCTTCCTCCGGCTCTGCTGCTGACCCTGTATGCCGATTTGGCCTTCTCCGCACCACGTCTTGATCAATCGATACAAGATGAGGTCTCTGGAGTCATCGGGCAAGGTCCACTTGAAGTGTGGCTGACAGAGATTGAACAACCCGTGGATATTGCGGGTACCAATCTTTTGCGAAATGGTAAAGCATGCCCTCAATCTGTTGGTCCCTCGTGAACCTCAGACGGGGAGAGCGTTGAGCAGCGAGCGGCCCAAAACTGAGTGCTGGTGGTAGCCTCAACGGGTGTCATCCCTAGCGAATATTCGTGACAGATGAACCTTGGTCGAGTACCAGCGGTCCTTCGATCTTCGACGCTTGCGCTTCGTCAACGCTCCACTCTGCCGCAGACGTTGATCTTTTTTGTCACCTCTCGGTGCAATGCGCGTTGCGACTTCTGTCTCTATAAAGACTCAGTCGAGAATCCGACTCGGCGTAGTGAGGAACTCACTGTCGAAGAGGTCAACAAGATCGCCGCCGCCTATGGGCCTTTGCACTACCTGGCGCTCTCTGGGGGCGAGCCGTTCGTGCGTAAAGACATTGGGGATATATGCCAAGCATTCATTGATCACTGTGGTACTTCTGTTATTGGCATACCCTCAAACTTCGCCTATGGCGAGGTCATGCTTGACACGATCGAATCACTTGTCGCCCGCAATCCGAATGTGATTGTGGAGCTTCAGATGTCGATTGATCATCTAGGTGCTCGGCACGATCTCAGTCGAGGAATAGACGGACTCTTTGAGTCAGCTATCGCAACCTTTCAGCAGCTTCAGGCCGTCCGCAGCCGTCACAGCAACCTGTCACTGAAGGTGAATCTGGTGTGGCTAGAACGCAACCGAGATGATATCGATGTCATCGTCGAGGGCCTTCGCAAACGAATTGAAGTTGACCGGATTCATCTCACCTTTCCGCACGAAAAAATCTCGCCTGATGGCGCATCCACTGAGCAACTCGAAGAGTTTGATCGCTTTTGGGGTCCGGCCGAAAAAGTGTCGGGCGATTCGACCGGAGAGCGGGATCTGTTTACGTTGCCGATGCGTGCTGCCAAAGTCTCGGCACATCGGATTCTGCGTGAAGCAATGACGGGGGAGACGCCCATGGGCGCCATTTGCGAAGCTGGCAAGCACCTCGTGGTTCTTGACGAGCGCGGAGCGGTCTTCCCCTGCGAAACCATTTGGGAGTCAGTAGGAAACCTTCGTGAGCACGACTACCGCATGGGTGAGGTGCTCTCTGGCCCCGCGTACGAAGCCTTTCGGCAAAAGTATCTTGGCCCAGACGCCTGCAATTGCACCTGGTCCTGTGCTGCAATGACTGCGGTTTCGGTGTCTTTACGAAGGTACCCACAGTTGGCGAGTGATGCCGCAAGGATTGCTCTTGGTCGTCCAGCTTCACGATGACTGAATCAACTCACCCGGAAGTCTCGGTGCTCGTAGCGTGTTCGCGACCAGAACTCATCGAGGGGATACTTCAAGCGCTGCTGAGCGAATCAGATGTGGCATCTTGCGAACTCATCGTCGGAGGTGCGGTCGGGTCGCTCTGTTTGAGCGCTACCAACCTGCCGGTCACGCTTATTGATTGTGATCCGCTGCAACTCAATCTCACTCGACAACTCATGGTTGAACACGCACGAGGCTCAGTGCTTGCCTTCCTTGATGACGACGCGGTTCCCTTACCGGGGTGGTTGGCAGTAGCTGCGAGTTTGCCGGCGAACTCGCAAGAGATCTGGACTGGCCCCGAAGTGCCCACCCGGAGCAGCGCTGGAGCAGCGCTAGCGGCACAGGTCGGCGCGAGCATTCTGGCTGAAGGGTATTGGGGGCATATCGGGGTGGGGAATCATCCGGTTCAATGGTACGAGGTCCCTTTTTGCAACCTTGTCCTGCGAAGCGATCTTCTTGCGCTGGTCGGTCTGCCAGATGCACAAATGGTATGGGACTTAGACGACTTTGACTTCTGCCGCCGTGCTGCCAAGCACGGCGCGTCGTTTCAAACGCGCCAAGATCTAACGATTCGCCATGACCGCTACCCTGATCGAATCTCGGACTGGTTCATTCGCAAAGCTCGGGAACGTCATCGAACTGGATCCAAGTTGGTCCGCTATCCAGGGATCTATGTGCACATTCCCAGTGTGGTGTTAGCTGCAGGCCTGCCCTGGGCTGGTCTTGTGGTGCTCGGCGCGGCAGGGCGTCGCCGCTGGCAAATTGCAAGCCTTTGCGGTGCTGCGTACCTCCTAGTTGTGGGCGTGGAGGCAAAGAGCCAGCATCGCAGGGGGCGGAGCGCACTCAAGTTTGCTGCAGGTTTGTTTGCTCTGCACGTCATCTCAACTGCAGCGTTACAGACTGGTGTTGTTGTTGGAGTGGGGGAGAAGCTCCTTGGCCTGCCTGACAAAAACTCACCAAATCGGCACATTGGTGAATGATTTCTTTGCAGAGCAGTTGATGCTGCTGATGCAGTGCTTTGTCTCAGTCAAGTACGTACTTGGCGCGCCGGATTTCTCCTGCTCGCTGCATGCTGGCATCAAACTCTTCGAGGCTGAGGTGTTGATTCGGATTTGAACGCGTGCCTAAGAATTTCTGGCCCGCAGGACGGCCAAGCACTGACTCCATATCGTCTTCGAGCCAGAAGTTGGTACCGGCCTCCCAAAGGTCAAACTGAGTCGGGTCCTCAGCGTTACGGATCCACAGCACTGTTTGAGCGTCTTGTGGAACCATCTCAATTTGAAATGTGATGCGAGGATTCTCGGACAGGTTGTCACTTGACCAATGCAGCAGGGAATCGTCAAAAATCAGCGCTTCACCGGCCGCAACATCTACTGGCTCTAGGTACGTCTCGATGAGTTCAGTCTCGAAATCATCAAAAAAGCGATCAGATGTTGCGGCAGCAATATCGGGGAAAATACGATGACCGCCTGGAACAACGCGAATCGTTCCGTTCTTGAAGCCGGTATCTTGCAGGGGCGCCCACACCGTAAAGGTGGGAATGTCGATGTCTTCGATGGTCGGCCAGTTCTGGTGAATCTCAAAGCGCCCGGCACCAGGCGGCTTGACGTAGACGTTGCTTGTCAGGATTCGGTAGCCCGGAAGTACCGCCTTGATCTGCTCGCCCATAGCATTGCGCACAAGCTGATCTGACTCCCTTCTGTATTCGCGATTCGGATCAAGAAAGGTGCAGTGGTAATCGCAGCGAGCATTTTCTAAGTTCCGTGGGTCGAAACCGTCCATTGGGGCAAGCAAAGAGAACTTCTCTCGGAGGCTGTTCATCTCGGTTGGCGAGAGCAGCGGAACCTTGACGAATCCATCTGCCCAGAATGCGGTTTCGAGACTCGCATCGTTGAAGATGTTTGGCGGCTTGATTCGGCCGTCTTCTTGACGGTCAAACCCCGCGTATACAGGTGTAGTCATCTCGCTCCAGAAGTGGCTCTAGTCGGGGGGAATGTGCAGGAAATATCAAACACCGTGAGATACGACGCTGGCGCTGAGCACGCCGCTTGATTGCATTGGAGGCGAGCCGATGACGAAGTCTAAGTAGAAGGATCGGTCGATCTGGTACCTCATGAGTTCAGAATCTTCGTTCATCCAGTAGTGATGCAGTTCGGCCTCGGTTGGCCCAACAACGCATCCCACTGCTACTCGGTCAAGGTCGGTGGTGTTTGGCGGTGAAAAATGCACAACGCGGTTGTCCATGACGATCGCTTGACCCGCTCGGAGCGAGATCACCGGGCGGTCCTCAATATCGGCCACTGCTAGCTCACAGCGCTCATAGGTTGGGACGTTGGATGGCCGAAGAAAATTGATCCTTCGATGCGACCCAGACACCACCCCAAGAGTTCCGTTTGCCGGCGTTGTATCAACAAGTGGGCACCACACGGTGGCCGAACTGAACTGTTCTTCGTCTAGGAAGGTCCAATCCACATGTGGCGGAACCATGTCTGAATGCGGATCTTTCACAATGAAGTTAGCGAACATGATCTGGTAATCGTTCAGCACGCTCGCTAGTGCAGGGCTGATGTGCTCTTGCATGAGATCGAATACCTCGGCGCGGTATTCCGGCCTCTTGTCATAGATAGAGGTGTTGAAGCCATCTACCCAATCGAACTGTGTTCTTTGTTCGTGATCCATTGAGTCGTAGCGCTTGCGCAGAGCCAAAACGGTTGCCGGGTCAATCAGATCGACCACCACAAAGCCAACATCGGCAAACTGTCGTTGGAGTACTGGGTCACGCAAGGTGCTGCGCCGAGGCCCAGTAGCGGCCGGTTCTGCGCGACTATCCAGACCCCGCCCTCGGATAGCCTCAAGCCAGTTCCGCATGAGTGTCATGGTACAGGGAATCCTTTGCGAATCGACTGCCGCTGAGAGCATCTCCGCCCGGGCGCCGATAGGCTCCGGTCATGACGCGAGTGAGTGATGGCGTGGACCGGGTTCCGCTTTTGCTGAGTGAGTCTGCGGATCGAGAGTTTCGCGAGCAGGGTTTCGCCGTTGTGCCTTTCGTTGACCCCGAGCGTCTTGAGGCTCTTCGTCAGCGGATGACCGAATTGATTCCGCCCGGGAGTGGTCCGTTCTTCACCCTGTATCGAAATGACACCCCCGAAATCCGCAGAGTAATAGACGCAGCGGTTCGGGAAGAACTGCAGCCGGTCGCCGATGCCATGATGTGTAATCACCGCTTCTACGTGGGCAGCATCTTGGTGAAGTTTCCTGGAGAAGGAAGCTTTCTAGACCCTCACCAAGACTGGTCCTTTGTTGATGAAACCCAACATGTCAGCGGGATTGTGTGGCTACCGCTCGAGGCAACGGACGAGAGTAACGGCGGGTTGAGTGTGGTGCCGGGGAGTCATCGCTTGGACCTTCCCTACCGTGGGACTCCTCCGGAGCCAATCGATCAGTATCTCGATGGTTTAGTGAGCCTCACAACTGAGCCCGGCGAAGCGGTGATGTATCACAATGCGTTGATCCACGGCTCAAGCGAGAATCAGTCGGACCATCCACGCATTGTGATGGCCCTCGGCTTTGTGTCGATGCAGGCTGATCTTGTGCACTTCTTTACTGACGAAAACGGCCAGAAATGGCGCTATCAAGTAGCAGATGACCTGCCCTTTTCATATCAGCCTCCTGATCCGCCGTCAGGTTCTGCAGTGCTACAGGTAGAAACCTGGCCCGCCTGATGGCGGGCGCTGCCCGCTACTGCGGGCACGTTGCAGCGTTGTAGAACTCGATCTCTCTGATCTGCTGCTGGAAGTTCTCAACCGGTGATTTCTCGTAGCGGAATCCGTCAAGGATCGGCCGAAGCGATGGGTTCGCTCCGTTCCAGGCTGCATCACGGAGTTGATTTCGCAGGAGTATCATCGATTCCCTTATGCCAACGACGTTGTCGGTAAGTTCTGGCGGAGATACCTGCAGATAGCGGTCAAAGTTACTGAGGATCCTCAACATTGTCTGCTCGGCGTTGACTGACGGGTCGCTGAAGATGAGTTGCAACGACTCAACTGATTGCACCATGCCGCAGAGGGACTCAACGCTT
>WLJI01000042.1 GCA_009701845.1 Actinomycetota bacterium | reverse complement strand
CTACAACGGCTACATCGACAACATTCAGGGGTCATGGGTCAAGCTTGGATTAGAAGGCATTTCTCAACTGCTGCAAGCGGGTGTCAATGACCTTGGCGGAACTCTGATGGATGAAAATATTTCTCGCGCTGCCGGAGCGAGCCACGGAACGGACGTCACACCCGAGGATTTCCGCAACCTTGTAGAGCCTCTAGGGCGCAGGTTAGAACAACGAACCACTCTGTACGGTCGGGTGCCTAACACTGATGATTCGACTGTCTTGGTCTAGATCCCCTCGAAGAACGACTGGGCTCTCATCTGGGGGTTCTACACACACGGAACTGCACGAAGTTGCAGAACTGGCGCTAGCGAACCTGGTGGAACCGCGCTAAACGGCTCGGTCTCGGCGCACATTGATGGGTCTGCAAAGGTCACCCGAATCCGGCCCGCTGCATTTGACGGAACCACAAACACTGAAGCAGTTCCAGAGACCGTGAACTGTTGCACCTCTGAGTTGACCCGAACCGGTAGCGGCGAAGCTGCCGAGTCGGTTGGGAAGTACTCCGCCGTGGCGCTACTTAAAGCTGGGAATGGCGCAGCTCCGGGTAGCGTGGAAAGCGCCACAGCAAATGCCTGACCGGCTACGTCCTGGGAGTCAGGGGAACTGGGGTTTGAGTAACGAGGGGGAAGCACGGTGATGATCTGAGTTCGCTCAACTCGTTCCGCGTAGCTGCCCTGTCCAGCGCAGGTATCCAGCGTCATCTTGAGCAGGTACTGCCCTGGTGTGCTGTAACTGAATCGAGAGACTGTCTCCCCCTGAGCAGGTGCGCCAGCAGACTCGCATGGCTGAATCGGCGTTGGCGAAACTGCCACCGACACAACCGGGTCTCCCCAATTCTCGACCTGATGCGGTGCTGAGTAGCCAGCTGCTAAGTCGGGATCGGACCATCGCAGCTTGGCCTCGATCACCGAACCAGCTGCAATCTGATTCGTGGATACAACAAGCTCTGCGGTCATCGGTTGATTCCGCACTGGAGTAGCCGTGCTGGGCGGAACCGCATCTGAAGACACGGGTGCAACTGCTGGAAGAGTGGATGCCGGTGCAGTCGCTGGAACAGTCAGCGGAGGGGGAATCAGGCTTGTTGTGACTGCAATTGAAGGGGGTGTCGCTGAAGTCGTAGTTGTGGTTGATCGCAGAAGTGACTCGTCGGAGCGATCCGCAAGAACCGACTCGGGACTGGAGTCCCTCAGCAGCAACCAGGTACCACCTGCGATGAGCAGCAAGAAAACTGCAGCGCTTCCTCCGAGCATTTTGCGGCGCGATGCTCGGGCTTCGCGTAGCTCAGAAACCCGTTTCGCAGCACCCGCGGTATCTACTTCTGGCTCAGCGAGACTTTGTAGAATCAAAGATTGCTGCTCTTGAGATTTCACGCCTAGCTCTGCTGCGTCGGCACCATGACCCGATGCTGAACTCATGTCGGGCGAGCCCCAAACTTAGGGCCAAGACCAAGAACCTGGCGGTCATGAAGCCGCTTCGAGATTCTATTGATAGAGCTCAGCGCCTTGTCCAAACCAATGCCGAGAACCGAAGCAGCGTGACTCGGAGTGAGCCCCGCCGCAAAAACCACAAGGCCAACTCGTCGATCGGAACGACGCATCTCGCTCAAGGTGGCCTCTAGCTCGCGCAGCGGCAACTCACCCGAAAACCCCGTCTCGGGTGGGAGAAGCTCACGGGGCACTGACACCCAGGTCTGATCCCCCAACAAGGCCTCAAGACACCCATCAGCCACGAGTCGACAAATCCGAGAAACCGACTTCTGCTCAAGAACGAGTTTCCTTGGCAACTGCACAAACACCTGAATAGCTATGTCCTCTGCGATTGGTAGCGAGTGGCTCAAGTTGAGCCCGTCGCGATCAAGGATTCGCCGACCAAGCCCGACCGCAATCGGGTAGAGCATCTCGAAGGCTGCATCAGCAGCGTGAACGGAAGCGTTGCCATCTAGCGTGTCGGTGTTTATCTCGGTCGCAACGGGTGATGGGCTCGCCATCCCCCCAAGGTAGTTCCAGACATCCTCAATGGTGGGTACTGTTGGTGCCGTGCTCACTACTGCTCATACCCCACCCGAACCATCTCTACGAGAGTGGGTGTCCTTTGAGTTTGATGGCGACACCTATCTCTTTGACGCAAGCTTCCTCAGAAGCAATTGGACGTGCATCTTCGGTCAGGGCTGCAAGGGGATTTTAGACGAGGACGCAACAGACCTCGGCCAGGGCTGCTGCTCTCACGGTGCACATTTTGCAGACTCGCCGGACCGCAAACGCGTTCGCAAGGCGGCTGCACGTCTCACGGCTGAGCAATGGCAGTTGAAAGAGGTTGCTGAGCAGCTTGGTGGCCCATTCCAAAAGAGCACAGCCGGGGAATCTATGACACGAGTTCACGAGGATGCATGCATCTTCTTGAATCGGAGCGATTTTCACAGCGGCTCCGGGTGCGCGTTACATGTTGGAGCAGTCGAAGCTGGCGAAAGTTTCTTAGATTGGAAGCCAGAAGTTTGCTGGCAGCTACCGCTTCGACTCTCTCATCAGATCGACGAGGTTGGCCACACCACTTGGACGCTTCGCGAGTGGATGCGCAGGGACTGGGGAGAAGGCGGCAACGAGTTTCACTGGTGGTGCACCGAGAGCCCCGAGGCCTTTGTGGGTAGTGAGTCAGTCCTTATCACCTTGAGCGAGGAAATTATCCGACTTATTGGAGCGGAAGTCTACGAGAAACTTCTCGAGATTCTCGGTGCATCGCAGCCTGCAACATGGGTCCCTCACCCTGCGGTCCGAAAGAGCAGCACACTGTAGAACGGGGTCAACCTCAAGAACACCGCTAGATGAGTCGACAACTCCTCTATGACATCATTTTCATCAGCGGACCTCACCGCAGCTGCGGTAGCTAAGGGAATGATCTTTCCGGAGTTTGTGGTCGATCAACTCGTTGCTGCAATTGACTCGGGCAAGCATGTCATTTTGACCGGGCCGCCAGGAACAGGGAAGACAACGCTTGCCTACCTAGCAGCAGAACAGGCCCGCCACGCATTGATGTGTACCGGTTACCAGCCAACAACGGCTACGTCCGAATGGACAACGTTCGAGACAATTGGCGGCCTTCAGCCTTCCCCAGAGGGGCTGATCTTTCGGCCGGGGCTTTTTGTTGAAGCCATCGAGGCGGGCAAGTGGCTCGTCATCGATGAACTGAACCGCTCTAACTTTGACCGTGCCTTTGGCCAGCTGTTCACCGTGCTGTCTGGGGCTCCTGTGGTACTCCCCTTCCGTAGATCAGGTCAGGTCAGGCCGATCTCGCTGGTGCCGCACGGGGCTGAATCGCCTGAGGGAACCGACCCAATCAGGGTTCCTTCGAGTTGGAGAATCATCGCAACGATGAACGCCATGGACAAGCATCTGCTCTTTGATATGTCGTACGCATTGATGCGGAGATTTGCCTTTATAGAGGTCGGAACTCCAACTGATGCCGTCTATGAGCAACTCCTGGCAGGCCCAGGGGAGGTGATCCGCAACCTACTGCCGCTTCGCACTCTGAAAGAGCTCGGCCCAGCGATCTACGTGGATGCCGCTCGGTATGCCCAACGAAGGGCTCAGGATGGCATTAGCGAGTCCCGCCTTTTGTACGAAATGTTCTATGCGTATTTTCTACCCCAGTTTGAAGGGATAGATCACCGACAAGGGGTCCGCCTACACCGTCTCATCTCGGAAAAGCTTGACCCTGCAGAACAAGCCGAAGCGCAACGCGTGATCTCAGAACTCCTAGGCGAAGAACTGCTGTCTTCATGAATCCAGAAGCCACAACTCACCCAGCGGCAGGTGCTGCAAACCTCAGCCCCTCAAGTGCCCTCTGGTCGCGAAGAACACCCGGAACAGAAGCTGCACTCTTTGCGTCGGCACTACTTGGAATCACCATTTCTCAGGCTGAGGACCTGATTTCTGTCACCCTTGCATCCTCGCAGGAGGCGTCGGACTTTCTTCGGCATCTTGATCAGGCGGTGGGCTCTATGAAGCGCACCACAGCGAAGGTCTCGCAGCGTTGTGTAAGCGCCATTCGCGGCCCAGTGCTCTGGTCGGAGACTGTCACTGCTAGGGCAAGCGCCCTAGGAAACGAAGACATCTTTGTTTGTTCAGTTCTCTCGCGAAGCTTTGATTCTCCGGAGAATCGCATGCTCGTGAGCTCGGTCTTTTCACTCAGCCGGGCTCAGATCGCCCTGCAGAGTTTGCCCCCTGACCTGCTCCAACGCCTGAGCGTTGACCAAGAGCACATCGGCCAAGTATCAGATCTGGCTCGTCGATGGCTATCTGATCCACGTCTTAGTGGGATTCGCACACAAGAGCCAAGCCAGCGAGAACGGGCGCGGGTCATGAGGTCTCGCCGCAGCAATCGACTTCAACCTCTGTTCAAGTTCAGAGAACTGGCTCTGAACCCTTTCGCACACAACCCTGCAGCCCTGGATTCACTCGTAAACCCACAGACACGAAAAAATCACGCAGAGTTGCTTCAGCGTGTTGAGGCAACCGAGGCCCAGACTGGCCGCATCCAAGAACTTCTCTGCGGCCCTAACGGGCTGCAATTCGGTTAGTCGAACTCAGAAGAAGATTCAGAGTCGGGGGCGCCTGACTCGTCAATATCGTCTTCGTACTCGCCCGGATCATCACTCGCGTCAACGTCAAGATCTGCCTCGATGTCATCGTCGAGATCTTGCTGCACTACTGCGGATTGAACTATTGGTTCACCTTCGAGATCTGTGAAGAGTGCCTCAATATCAAGGTCTGGCCCGCGTTTCAAAGCACGTGCCTCTTCGTATCTGCGGTGCCGACCCTTCTTCACGGTGGGACTCCCCGTCATCGTTGACTGAGTGCGCAAGTGTAGCGCCTAGGGTGAGATCATGCGCGCGCCTCATAGCTAGAATGCAACCTCAGAGTGCATGAATTTACTGAAAGCCAAGATCTGATCAGGAAGTTCATGCCAAATTCGCTGTTTCTGAAGGGCCTTCGACAGCTTGAGCAGAGACTTCACTGTCACGATTTCTGTGCAACCGGGCTCACGTCAACTGACAGAGGCATGTAGTGCCATCCATACTGATTCTGGGATTCCTAGGCACCTTTTGCGCTTTTGTCGGAGCAATCGGCGGCATCGGCGGCGCAACCCTGCTTGTGCCAGTTCTGTTGCTCTGCAACGTCGAGCCTCGCCTCGCTGCACCACTAGGAATGCTCGCCGTGGCTGCAGGATCTTTAGCAGCCGCCTCTCGCCAACTCAACGACGGGGTTGTACACCACAGACTTGGGCTGTCAGTAGAGCTCTTTGCCTCAATAGGAACAGTGTGCGGCGCTCTGCTCTCTGCCTCCATTTCTGAACAATGGCTAGCCCGGATTCTTGGAACGGCAGCATTGGCAGGCGCAATTGCTGCAATAGTTCGCAAGGGACTCCGCAATCAGCCGGTGGGGATCTTTGATGATGAGCCAGCTGGAGAATGGCCGGGGACCCTCGGCGGCACATACGTACTGAACGATGCTGTTGTCCCCTATCACGCTCAGCATGTTGGGTACGGCCTGGGGATCTCGGTTTTCACTGGAGTTGTTTCTGGTCTCGCCGGAGTTGGAGGAGGCTTCTTAAAGACCCCAACAATGAGCGAAGTCATGAAAGTTCCTGTCAAGGTAGCAGCGGCAACCTCGACGTTTGTCTCTGGAATAACTGCCTCTACTGCCTTGCTGATTTATGGCATCCAAGGCCGAATAGAAGTTCGTCCAGCAGCGGCAGTGGTTGCAGGCGCTCTTCTTGGTGGATTCATCGGTGCTCGGCTGCAGTCGGGGCTTCAGGCCAGTACCGTCCGCAAGGTGACCGGATCCTTGCTCCTAGTCGTAGCGGTAATAGTCATCGGTGGTTCTTGGTGAGTAGCGCTACTCCAAACAGCGGCGAGGAGAGGTTTCCTAGGCCTATTCACGGACCAAATCGATTCTTTGCGCTCTCTGTCTGGCTCAAGCGAGCAGTAGTCCTTGTCGGGCTTTTAGCTGTAGTAACTCTGTTACTACCCCCTCCTGCTGCAGAAAAGCTCGGCCTGATTCTAGTTGTACTACTGATTGCTATTCCGCTTGGTCGAGTGATTTGGTTTGTGCAACGTTGGACTCGTCGGGGCGACCTACGGTTCGCCGCCGTCGGGATCGCAGTCCTAGTCGTGGTGGGGGTAGGCGCTCTACTGGCCTAAAGATGTCTGGCCTAAAGATGTCTGGCCTAAAGATGTCTGGCTTAAGGATGTCGTGGCTCAAGTAGGAGCCCAACCTTGCGATCAAATGCCAACGTTGCCTCCCCACTCACTAATCGCCGGATGGGCTCCCCGACCAGCTCTGCACGCCAACCAAGAGTCAAACGAGCATCAGGCACTCCTCGGAGGAGATCCTCAAGATCTGACCGAGTTGCGAGGAGCGAGGTTTCGAGTTCTAGTTCACGTGCGCGCTGACTGACCCACGCACTCACAAGTGGCAGCGCAGGCTTGAGTTCGGAAGGCATCTCGGGAGAATGCGAAACCGGAGCGCGAGTGGGAGTGTTTGACCGGGAGTCATGCACAACAGTGAGCAGTTCTTCTGCCATGCCTGATCGCAGGTTCCGTCCCTCAACTCCTCGAAGTGACCGGATCTCTTCAACGGTGCTCGGTACGGCAGCTGCAACGCCCACCACCCCTAGGTCCGATAACACAAACCGCGGGGTCTGATCAGTCTCGATCGCTTTGGTCTCTCGCCAAGCTGCAACAGCCTGTGCAATTGCTAGCGATGCCCCTCGCAGATGGCGTACTTCTTTGATTCGCCTCCAGGCATCGTCGGGGTTTCTTGGGCCGCGATCCTCGGTGCGGAGTTCCTCACATGCTGCATTGACCCAGGCTGTCCTCCCCCGGTCCTCGATCCGCCCCATCAGCTGAGCAGACAACTCAAGCAGGTGAGCGACATCGCTAGCTGCGTAGGTCAGCTGCGCGTCCCCTAATGGCCGGCGAAGCCAATCAGTCAGACGGTCAGCCTTCGGCGCAATGACATCAAGTTCTCGTTCTAGCAAAGTAGATAGCGATGGGCTGGTGTAGCCCAAGAAGCCCGCAGCGATCTGTGTGTCAAGCAATCGCCGCGGAATCGTTTCACATGACCGCTCCATGACTTCCATGTCTTGGCGAGCAGCATGCATCACTGCGAGGCCGTCTCCCTCTAGCACCTTGGAAAAGGGATGAAGGTCAACCTGGAGGGCATCCACAAGGGCAATGCCATGACTATCGGCGATCTGAACAAGCGCAACTTGAGGAAAGTAGGTCCGCTCGCGGTGAAACTCGGTATCTATTGCATAGCAGGGCTCAGACGAGACTCGCTGGACTAGCTCCGCGAAAGCTCTGTCATCTTCGATAAGTTCAAAATCCGATCCCGCTGAAGCCGCCATAAAGTCAGCCGAGATCAAACCCAGAGTCTGTACTTCTGCCAGACTCGATCCAAGCTTGGGTTCCGCCTGCCACATTTACCATGATGTAACCCTGGGTCTGCAGGAACTCGCAGGCTTTCATGCTGCGACCGCCTAGATGGCAAATCACATACCCGGTCTCTTCATCTGGTAGTTCTCCAAGGCGCTCTGGCAGCTCGGGAAGTGGGATCAAGAGTGCACCGGGAACGTGAGCTTGTTCGTACTCATCGGGCATCCGCACGTCGATGAGCACGACGCCATTCTCGAGCAGGGCGCTTAGCCCATCTACATCAATCTCTTCGATCACTTAGCACTCCAAGATTTCTATCTCAACGGTTAGGACCCAATCAGTGGGAACTAGCAAGAATCGCCGTACTCGGCTCAGTACAAACTAGCGGTGAAACTCAATTCCTCGGTGACTCAAGAAGAAACGACTCCGCCATACATGTGCTCCTCGCCGCGAGCAGCACCGTGATTCTTCGCTGCGAAATCTAAATCAGAGACAAAGGACTCAACGATCTTGTCGTGGCCGGGAGACGTCATGACATGCAGTCCACCTTGCTGACGATCAAGGTTCCAACCGCGGTCATCCATGACATCTCCGATTGCTTCGATGCTCAGGCTCCTGCCGCTCTCAGAGAGTGGATCTACTCCAAACTCGAACAGAGACATATCGGGATTTGAGGTCACTTTCAGCCCGTCAATTGAGTTGATTCCATCCTTCAGTCCGTTTGTAGCGTTCAGCACCCGCTGCCCCAAGCGCATGTATCCCTCAATGCCAAGGTGGTTCATGGTGGCCCAAGCGCCCGCAATCGGCGATCCTGGCCGAGTGCCCGCCGCTGTGGACGAGGCATACAGCCCGCCCGGCCACGAGTCATACATAAATATTTGGTATTGATACAGGTCCCGATCCCGATACATCACCGTAGATGCGCCCTTAAACGCGTAACCATATTTGTGAATATCAGCAGACATTGAAGTCACGCCCGGGACCCGGAAGTCCCAGGGGGGGACTGCTTGACCGAGTGCCTCCCAGAACGGCAACAAATAGCCGCCAAGGCATGCGTCAACGTGACACAACACTCCCCGAGTTTCGCAAAGTGCAGCGACCTCGGTGATCGGGTCGATCACCCCGAACGGGTAACACGGAGCAGAGACCACGACCAAGGCCGTTCTTTCGTCGATTGCAGCTTGCATAGCCTCCGGGTTTGCCCGGCCGTCGGCAGATACCTCTGTCCGAATCATCTCTACGCCAAGGTAATGACAAGCCTTAGCGAATGCAGGGTGGGCAGTCTCAGCACATACAAGAGTCGGGGAACTGATGCCATGAGCAAACCCCCGTTCGCGTGCGGTCATCACTGCAAGAAAGATCGACTCAGTCCCACCCGATGTAAGTGCTGCCTGCCCCGCATGAAAGAGCGCCTTTGCCATCCCGAGGATTTCACTCTCCATTCGCAGCAGGGTCTTGTAGCGAAATGGGTTGAGAGCGTTTTCATGAAGAAAGATTGCAGCGACCTCGTGCTGCACGCGTTCAAGTTCTGGGTCGTCGCTGTTGTAGACCAAGCTGAAAGCCTTACCGCCACGCCAATCCAAATCCCCTTGACGCTCGATCCGAAGCGCATCGAGCAGATCGTCTCCCTGAACTCCCTGAGCAGGGATCCCCTGTATGGAAGCGCTCGCAGCTAGGTTGATCTCTGTGTCTGACATCTCTGAAGTGTAGGCGCGCTCACCCAAACCTGCAGCGGCACTCACCGCCGCGTTGAGACTCTTTCAGTAAAGGTTTTCGGGCAGGCTGGGATCGCATTGATACAGAAAGTGCCTGCAACGCTCCTCTTCGTCTACTTCGCCAATAGCGGCAGCCATCTCACGGAGACCTTCAAGAGCGCGCAGAAACCCGCGGTTGGTCTCATGCTCCCAACGCACATAGCCGCTACCGCGCCAGCCTGATGCCCGCAAGCGATCAAGCCCACGGTGGTAGCCAACCCGGTAGCACGCGTAGCTCTCAACCTCGTCTCGACCAAGTCGCCCTAGCTGCGCCCAGCCATCAAGGAACCGTGGGTTATTCGCAACGATTTCGGCTACGACGGCTCGGCGCTCCTGAATCGGTAGCGAGAGAGCCGCTTGAAGTGCAGAGAGCAACTCGGGGGATTCGCTAGACAGCACTGTCTGCGGTGGACCGGAAGGTGTGAGTTGAACTGGAGCGTCGGACATGTCTACATCGTACTCAGGGTCTGAGGCACCGAACTGCGCAGGGGTGAACTCCACGCTGCTCACATGGCAAGTTCCTAGCGCTCGTCAGTCAGAGTTGAGTCGCGAGCCCAACACAAGCCTTCACATACCGAGCAAATTCATCTGCGTGTGATAGGTGTGCGCCGTGACCAGCCCCGTTGATCACGAACATCTCGGAACAGGGCAGGGCTAGCTGAAGCAGGTTTGAGCTTTCAGCCATACTTCTGCGAGTCTCGGATCCCACACCCATCATCACGCGAAGCGAGATGCTGTGTGGATCCACGGTAGAGCCGGGTGTGCGCAGCGACCGCAGTTCGGCGAGCAGGGCGGGTCCCTCCGAGCGACGCGCTGCGCGATCGCGCTCGCGTAGACGATTCCAAGTGGCTTCACCTACCATCAAACGGTAGAAGAACTCTGCAGCTGCCTCGGGACCTTCCTCGTCGCCGCACTCAATCGCCCCGCCTCCGACAAGTGCATACGAGTTGTCCAGAGATGGCATCGGGGCCTCAAACACACCCACGCCCTTCACCCGAGGATCGGCACGAGCAGCAAGGCCCAGGGCCAGAGTTCCGCCCAGGCTGTGCCCAATCACCACTACCGAGCTAGCGCCGCTGTAGTCAATCACTCCGACAAGGTCATCCACATGATTCTCTAGCGAGGCGCAGACCCCAGCCGGAAGGGAACCCGCATATCCGCGCCGATCCAGCGCAAGCAGGTTGAATCCTGGCAGGCGGCGCATAACACGACTGAAGCTTGCAGCCCGATCCATTGCCCCGTGCACAAAAAGCACAGCGGGCAGGTCAGGGTCCACCTCCGGCCGATTGCGAACAAGCACCGCTAGGCCCTCTCTCGTGAGTGCCTCTCCTGGAGAACGCAGACTCACGCCACAGTCATAACGCGTAGTACGTCTGCTGCTTGGGGACCGTCTCCGCTGCTTCCACCCGCAAGCACCGCAACGGTGTCACCTGTTCGAACATGGCCGGAGTCTCGGGCAAGATTCACAAGCTCATCCATCATTGCGAGACTCTCCACTCGGTGAGGTGCGAGCAATGGTGTCGCCCCCCAACTGAGTGTGAGTTGCCGCAGAGTTTGTTCAAGTGGGCTGAAAGCAATCAGCGGCATACTCGGCCTGAACCGAGCAATGGAACGAACCGTAAACCCAGATTCTGAGATACAGATGATGGCGTCCACATTCATTTCGGTTGCCGCTCGCCAAGTGGCACCTGTCATCGCATCGGTAATGCGTGCAGCACCATCTCCTAAGGCCTCACTGCGAAGCAGGCGAATCCGCCGGGCCCACGCCTCGTAGTCAAAGTCCTGATCGGCTCGATCAGCGATTCGAGCCATGGTGGCAACGGCGTTGACCGGGTCATGACCAACTGCGCTTTCAGCCGACAACATCACAGCGGACGTCCCATCGAACACTGCGTTGGCTACGTCACTCACTTCTGCGCGGGTAGGCGACGGTGCAGTAACCATGGACTCAAGCATCTGCGTTGCGGTGATGACTGGCTTGCCGAGCGCAATGCACTCACGAATGATCTGCTTTTGGACATGGGGCAGTTCTTCAATACCTAGTTCAGAGCCAAGATCACCGCGAGCAACCATGAGAGCACCAGATGCCTCGATGATTCCTTGAATGTTCTCTACTGCTGCGCGCGTCTCAATCTTCGCTACGAGCAGTGGTCCAAGCGGATGCGGTTCAGTGCCGGCTTTGCGCATATCGGAGCCGGAGCGGACAAACGAGAATGCAACCATGTCGACGCCCACTTCCAAGAAGGCATCGAGCTTGACGAGGTCATCGGGAGTTGGTGACGAAATGCCGAGCCGCTCCGAAGGAACGTGCAGCCCAGGCCTACCCTGAACGGGTCCACCGTGGGTGATTCGCGCCGTCGCAGAGTCTGCATCGACTGATTCAATAACAAGCGTCACGCTGCCATCTCCGACTGCGAGAAGGTCACCGACATGAACGTCGGAAAGCAAGTTCTCGTAGTCCACGCCTAAAGCAGATGGGTCCGAGGTCTCTCGTCCGGGATACAACAAGACGGTGCTATTGGTAGCTAGATCTACCGCTGAATCACCAAAGCTCCCCAAGCGCACCTTCGGCCCGGGCAGATCGACCATGATCCCAACCTGCCGGCCGACTTGAGCAGAAACAGCGCGGATACGTCGAAATCTCTCAAGAGAATCGTCGATGCTTCCATGGGCAAGACCAAGCCGGGCAACATCCATACCGGCCTCCATCAATTGACGAAGCACGACCTCCGAATCCGAGGCTGGACCGATAGTTGCAACAATCTTCGTTCGACGTGCCATGGCTTCAGGCTAGGCCGGTTCATGAAGCAGCTGGGTTGGCAGCTGCTTCAACGGCCCAATGAACCTCACACGAACGGGCTCGTCAGTTACGGGGAACGTCTTTCCATGCAGCTACTTTATCTACCCGAACATCTCCAGGAAGGCCCAACACTCGTTCCCCGATGATGTTTTTGAGCACCTCCGAAGTTCCCCCCTCAATTGAGTTTGCTCGTGCGCGAAGGAAATTCTTGTACATGTCATCTGAGAACAGTGCGTGGCGTGGACGACCAAACTCGTAGGACTCGTACAGCATTCCCGCGGCACCCATGATGTCGAGGGCCAAGCTATAAATTGCCTTGTTATTTTCTGCCATTGCCAACTTTGCAACTGAACCCTCGGGCCCAGGAGTTCCAGCTTTGCGGAGTTGCGAGGCACGAATATTGGTCAGTCGGTTCACCTCTGCATCAATCCAAAGTTTGGTCACTAGATCACGCTGAATTGGGTCACCCTCTCCGTGGCTCTTCCACGTTTGAAGCAGCTGAGCAATCGGGCCCGACCCACGCGGCGGTGTACCCCCGCCTATAGAAACCCGCTCGTTCATCAGCGTCGTGATTGATACAGCCCAGCCTCGGCCGACATCGTCAAGGCGCATCGAATCGGGAATGCGTACATCCGTGAGATAGACCTCGTTGAATTCCGCCTCACCCGTCATCTGCCGCAGAGGCCTGACCTCGACCCCAGGGGCATGCATGTCGACGATGAATGCAGTAATTCCTCGATGCTTGGGAAGGTCCGGATCTGTTCGCGCAATGACGAGTCCATAGGAAGAAATATGAGCCAACGTCGTCCATACCTTCTGGCCGTTGAGCAACCACTCATCCCCGTCGCGTTCAGCGCGCATCGCTAGCGAGGCAACATCTGATCCAGCTCCTGGTTCAGAGAACATCTGACACCAGATGTGCTCGTTCGAGAATAAAGAGCGGAGCATCTTCTTCTGCTCATCTGATCCGTGGACTTCAACTGCAGGAGCGCACATGCCGTAGCCAATGGGATTCTTCATTCCCCCAATAGGCGCTCCCTGGGCTGCAAGACGGGAGATCACCTCGCGTTGAAGTCCTGGACTGACTCCTAGCCCGCCGTTCCCCTCGGGGAAGTGCACCCAGGCAAGGCCTGCATCAAACTGCGCCTCGAGGAATTCTTGTTCAGTGCAATCCGTTGGGGACTTCTCTGCGAGGAGCTGAACGCAAGCATCCACTACACGCTGCTGATCGGGATCGATTGACTCCTCGGGCAGTACGAGCACTGACATACATCCTCCAAGATTGAGAGTTTCAACAATCACGGGTACTTGACTGTTCGGTCAAGTTAGTGCAGGGCAGAAGTGTTAGTTCAGTCGGGCTCTGAATTCTCGGGCTGCTTGCTCATGTGCCGCAACGTTACGCGGGTCAGCAACGCATAATCGATCGTGCATCTCTGCTGCACGGATGAAATCTCCGACACTTCCCAGAACATTCGCTAGCTGCATAAAGGTCTCGGGCTGGCACTGAGGCATTGCAGTTTTGAGCTTGAGCGTGATCAAGAGACGCTGCCGATCAGCGAGTCGCGTATACGCAACCTGAAGGTTGTTGAGCACTCTCAGCAAAATGAGGTGGTGCTCGGTGGGAGCTACATAGGCTTGATCGAACCGCTGCTGAGGGCCTTGCAATGACTGAAACAGCAGTTGGACTTGGCTCAAGGAGAGGGCCACTCCGCCAGAGAATGGATCGTAGAATTCTTCTTCGTTCCCAACTTCCCGGATGAGGAAATGGCTTGGCATTCCAATACCAACGAAATTGATCCCGCAGCGCCGCCCCAGCTCAACACCAAGAATGCTCAGTGTGATGGGTAGTCCCAGTCGACGCTCAAGAACCTGATCAAGCAAACTGTTAGCCGGATTCGAATACTGGGCTCTATCACCTTGGAATCCAGCGACTCCAAAGAGTGCCCGACAGAACTCACGTGGTGAACCTTGCGAGATGTCGGTGCCGAAAGACATTCGATGCTCTCGAGCGATCTGATCTGCAAGGTCATCTAGGTTCTGGATGAGCAGCGCTTCGGTCGCTTCGGCATGAAACGCAGAGGCAATAACTGCTAGTCCACTATCAAGACGTGGTGTTTGCTCACTACAGATCTCTGCAAAACGGTCGAACTGGTCCACCACACGAAAGTAGCCCGCTGATTCAAGATGGCCCTACCGCGCTGCTAGGCGTTGTTGCGACTGCGGAGCCAGCAACGAGTGAGGACTCATTCAAGGCACTACGATCTGACTCGTTCGAAAGGCTCACTAGGGGGACAGCAGTGACTGATCAACTTCTTTACCCGGGCGGGTACGTCCAAGATCGAGGCGATCATCCCGCCTACATCATGGCGAGCACCGGTTTGGTCGTGACCTACCGGGAACTGCACGAGCGCGCAACTCAGATTGCACACCTGATGCACTCGCTGGGCCTCAAGCCCGGGGACCACGTCGCCTGGTGCGCCGAGAATCATCCTTGGTATCTGTCGCTCGCATGGGGCGCTCATTATGCGGGGCTGTACTACACCGCAATCTCGTCGCGCCTCACCCAAGAAGAGGTCGCCTATATCGTGAACGACTCTGGGGCACGCGTGTTCATTAGCACTGAATACAAGTCTGAGCTGGCTCGCGAATTATTGATGCTGACTCCGCAGGTGGAACATCGTTTCCTGCTTGACTCGACGATTGATGGCTACGAGTCCTTCGAGGCCGCTGTGGCCGCTCAAGTCGTCACCGAACTCGTTGAGCCCACCGAGGGAATGGACATGTTGTACTCATCGGGCACCACCGGGCGTCCAAAGGGAGTCAAAGTCCCACTACGAGATGCACCGCTTGGCACTGGAGACATGTTGTACATGCTTGTAGCTGGGCTGTTCGGCGCGAACACCGAGACGGTCTATCTCTCGCCTGCGCCGCAGTACCACTCGGCTCCGCTTCGTTTCTCTATGCAGGTGCAGCGTGCGGGTGGCACCGTTGTTGTGATGGAGCGGTTCGATGCCCTCGATGCGTTGCAACTCATTGAGCGCTATCAGGTGACCTTCGGACAGTTTGTCCCCACCATGTTTGTTCGCATGCTCAAGCTGACCGATGAAGAGCGGGCGAAGTTCGACATGTCCTCGCTCGAGGTTGCAATCCATGCAGCGGCACCGTGCCCGGTTCCGGTGAAGGAAAAGATGATCGACTGGTGGGGTCCGATCATTCACGAGTACTACGCAGGCACCGAGGGCAACGGCTTTTGTTGGGCCAATTCCGAGGATTGGATGGCACATAAAGGGAGCGTCGGAAAACCACTCGCCGGCATTCTGCACATCCTCGACGAGGATGGCAGTGAGCTACCGGTCGGAGAAACGGGTACGGTCTTTTTCGAGTCCGAGGGCGGGTTTACCTACCACAACGACCCCGAGAAGACGAAAGAGTCCTACAACACCGCTGGCTGGTCAACCCTAGGAGACGTCGGCCGCGTTGATTCCGACGGCTTCTTATACCTCTCGGACCGCAAGGCCTACATGATCATCAGCGGTGGGGTAAATATTTACCCGCAAGAGGCCGAAAACCTGTTGACCATGCACCCTGCTGTGAGCGACGTTGCAGTTTTTGGAGTGCCAAATGAGGATTTTGGCGAAGAGGTAAAGGCCGTGGTGCAACCCGTCACGATGCCTGGTACCGATGCTGAAGCGGCCGCTCTCTCCGCCGAACTCATCGCCTACTGCCGGCAGAGCCTTGCGGATGTGAAGTGCCCACGGAGCATTGACTTCCGAGAAGAGCTTCCTCGTCACCCGACGGGCAAGCTCTACAAGCGCCTCCTGAAAGACGAGTACTGGCAAGACGCTGGCCGAAGCATCTAGCAATCCGATTGCTCAGAAGCACAGAGGCCCTCGAACCAGGCGTTCAGCGAGCCTGAAGAGATAAAGGTCGGTGAAGAAATCTCCGTCCAACAAGTACGGCCGCTGCAGCGCACACCCCGAGAACTGCTGCAAGAACCCAAGCAGCGGCGTAGGACCAGTGTTCGGCAGTAAGCCCAAAGAGAACTGGCCCTACTGCTCCCCCAACGTACACACCTGTTTGTGTGATCCCTGTGGCCCTGCCGGGAAAGCCGGGGGAAGCACGCACTACCGACAGGTTGAACAGACCCGGCCACGCCCAACCGGCACCGAAAGCCAGTGGCAGCCCAATGAAGTGCGCAGCAGGAGTCTGGAAAACAAAGATGAGAGAGGTACACGAACCTAGGAGAATCATTATCGCGACCACTCCGAGAAGGTTTCCCATGTGCCGATCCGCGTAGAACCCGACTGTTAGTCGAACAAGGATAGAGATGACACTGCCGAGGGCAAAGGCATAGCCAGCCGTTGCTGCAGTCACCCCAGAGTTGATCGTTGACTCAACGAAGAACCCACCCAGAGTGATCGCCGCTGCAGTGGCGAAAGCTGCCGCCACAGCAAGCATGAACAGGGCAAACACAGGTAACGCTGATGCTGTGGAAGTGTCGCTCGAAGCGTCTGATTTCATTAAATGCGCCCCCGTTACAGACTTCTTGCGGGCATCGCTTGATGACCGAGAGTCACCTTCACTACCTTCTTGAGTGCGCTCCGGTGCTAGGCGCCATCTCACAGCGACAAGCGCCAGAACGCTCAGCACCGAACCAGTCACAAAGACCCAGCGCCACCCAATGGTGAGAGCGATCGAGGGTAGAAGCAGCCCGGCAATCAGCGCTGCACCAGGCATTGCGGATTGCTTCACGGCAAATCCGATGCCCTGACGGTGAACAGGCAAATTCCTTGCAATAAACACGTTTGCCCCGAGCTGCGCTGTTGCATTACAGATACCTGCCAAGCCAGAAAGAAGCACCAGCCACACAAGTTGGTTCGCACCAAGAGCGATAAAGAACTCAATGACGCAGGTGCCAGCGAGCGCATAGCTCAGTGCAATCCTTGGTCCGACGCGATCCACCCGGCGACCCACCCGCGAGGAAACCAGAGCGCTAGCTGCAAAAAACGCCGCAAATACAAGGCCAGCTGCAGTCTCGCCGTATCGCAACTCGGCGCGAATCTCGACTGAAAGCGAACCGAGAAAGAACGCCGGCAAGATGGCAGCAACTATCGCCACAGCAATAACTGCCAAACCGCGAAGCGAGCGGTCAGACGCTGCTTCCTGAGAACTAGTCACGGTCTCACTCTTGCATGCTCTTTGCTAGCGAAACTCGCAGGTAACCTTGTGTGGTGCGACAACATGAGTTTTACGCGCAAGAGCATCCACTAGCTATTGCTCATCGCGGTGGCACAGAGGACGCACCCGAAAACACCTTGGCAGCCTTTACTGCTGCGACCCTCTTGGGGTATCGGCATCTTGAAACCGATGTTCACCTCAGTGCAGATGGCGTCCTTATTGCGTTTCACGACGACCAACTCGACCGGGTTACGAACGAGCAGGGAAAGATCGCAGAACTGAGCTGGGCTGAAATTAGTGAAGCCCGAATCGAGGGCACTGAGCCGATCCCGACCCTGGCAGAGCTTCTTGAAGCTTTCCCTTCGGCCTTTTTCAACATAGATGCCAAGTCCGATGCGGCAGTAGAAACGCTCGCTCAGACACTGCAGCAGCACAACGCCATTTCTAGAGTCTGCGTTGCAGCCTTTTCTCATCGACGCCTACGCAGGTTGCGCCAGTTGCTTGGGGACCAACAATGCACGGCAGCATCCCCGAAAGAGGTTGCGCAACTGATGGCCGCATCACGCCTGCGCGGCGCATCTGGATCTGGATCAGGATCAGGATCAGGATCTGCGGACTACCACTGTGTGCAAGTCCCGGTAAAACAAAATGGGATCTCGCTGATAACACCAGCATTTGTTGGCTCAGTCCATGCACGCGGCTGCCAGGTTCATGCTTGGACAATTAACGACCCGGAAGAGATGCATCGATTACTCGACCTTGGGGTCGACGGCATCATCACTGATTATCCGAGCCAATTACGCGCCGTGCTTCTTGAGCGAAACCAATGGCACTCCTAGCTAGCATCCGCCGCAGCCGCAAGTACACGAAGCCGAGTTCCGTCACCGCTGCACAGTCGCTCACCCGAATTGCATCTAGCTGCGTACTCCTTTCACTCGTTGTGCTGGGTCTACCCGAGACGGCTGAGGCGACAGGGTCGGCTGAGACAGCAGGATCGACTGAGGCGGCAGGGGCGACTGAGACCGCAGGTTCGACTCAGGCGAGCGGCGTTGCACTCGCCGGACTAGCAAGTTCTGCACTTCAGCCCTCCG
>WLJI01000041.1 GCA_009701845.1 Actinomycetota bacterium | reverse complement strand
GTTGTCTGTCACGTACCGGCACCGTACCGTCATGGGATGACCAGTGCTGATTCCAACACCCCACTCCCCTCTCAGGTAGCCCCAAGGATTGTGCTTCTGGTTGCTCACGGCAGCCGAAACCCGCTCGCTGCGGTAGAGCATGCACAGCTGTGCGAGAAGGTCCAAGCCGAATCCAACGAGGCCCAATCAATCCAAGGTCAGGCACTGCCACAAGCTGGGCTTGAGCCACAGCCCATCCAGGTGCGCCCCGCCTACTTAGAACTTGCAGAACCATCCATTGCGGATGCAATCGATACAGCCGTTGAGCAGGGGGCAGTGCACATCAGGCTGCTGCCGCACTTTTTGAACTCCGGCAATCACGTCATGCGAGACCTGCCCGAGGCCGTGGCCGAGGCAGAAAGAAAACACCCGGGTGTCAGCATCGAACTAGCCGAGCATCTTGGTGCAGATGCGGGACTCGTATCGTTGCTCACCACCCGGGTGTTAGCTGACTAGCTCCTAGATATTTGTGCGCTTCAACAACAGCGCTCTAGCGAGCAATGCGTTAGATGCCAATGCGTTGCGCAAGCAATTCGCGGTGATAGGTCGGGTCACCAAAGAGCAATTCTGAGCTCTTGGCACGCTTGAAGTACAGGTGTGCCGGGTGTTCCCAGGTAAAGCCAATACCACCATGAATCTGGATGTTCTCGGCAGCTGCGTGGAAATACGCCTCGGAGCAATAGGCCTTTGCCAATGAGGCCACCGAAGGCAGCTCCTCATTGAGCTCGGCTGCACACCAGCCGGCGTAGTACGCGGCAGACTTCGCCGACTCAACCTCGAGCAGCATGTCTGCACACTTGTGCTTGATCGCCTGGAAGGAGCCAATCGGTCGTCCGAACTGCACACGATCTTTGGCGTACTGAACGGCCATTTCGAGCACTTCTTGGCCGCCGCCAACCTGCTCGGCTGCAAGAGCTACAACGGCTAGGTCCAACACCGTCGAGAGAGTGTCCCAACCTGCGCCGTCAGTTCCGATCAAGGTTGCTGACACTCCTGCATACTCCAAACGAGCCTGCTTGCGTGTCTGATCCATGGTGGACAGTGCAGTGCGAGTCAGTCCCGCAGCATCGCCGTCGACTGCGAACAAACTCACGCCGGCATCAGTTCGAGCGGCAGTGATAATGAGGTTGGCGATGTGGCCATCTAGGACGTACAACTTGGTTCCGTCAATGGTCCAAGAATCACCCGACTTGGTAGCCGTTGCGGTAATTGCAGCCTCGTCCCAACGACCGTTGGGCTCGGTGTAGGCAAGGGTTGCGATGGTTTCGCCAGAGGCAATGCCAGGGAGGTAGGCGGCTTTGGCTGCTTCGTCACCCGAGTGCAAAAGCGTCTGAGCACCGAGCACCACGGTAGAGAAGTACGGGGCGCAGATCAGGCGACGTCCCATCTCTTCCAGCACCACGATGAGTTCAACGAAGCTATAGCCAGATCCGCCGAACTCTTCAGGAATCACAAGTCCCTGCAGGCCCATCTGCTCTGCCATCTGAGTCCATACGGCGGCGTCGTATCCGGCCTCGGTGTCCATGAGCTCGCGAACAGCGGCCTCGTCTGATTTGGCGTTAAGGAAGTCTTTGACGACCTTACGAAGTTCTTCTTGCTCTTCGCTGAAGGCAAAATTCACGGTGATCTCCAAGTAGTAGTCAGTTTTACTTCTCTGTTTCTACACCGAGCATGCACCGCCGACACATCGGCAGGTGTACACGGGTGTACTCCTAGATCTTCTATGATGACGGGATGGAGCATCTTGGGGTAAGGGAACTGCGACGAGAGGTTTCTGCGGCAATTCGTCGTGCTGGTGCAGGTGAGCGAATCGTCATTACCGTCGATGGCAGTCCCGTTGCACAACTTGGCCCCCTAGAGCCCACTGATGCACAGCTCACCGTGGAGGACCTAGCGGCTCGCGGCCAGGTGATACTTGCTCGACGAACTGACCGGCCAGAGCCAGAATTTTCCATGCCACTTTGGGCTGGAACACGCATCGACCAACTCGTGCGAGAGGTGCGAGGCCGGTGACACTCTTTTTAGACACCACGGCACTCCTTGCTCGCTATCTTGAAGGCCCAGCACGAGAGTCGGCCCTACAGGCAATGAGCATCGACGATGAGTGGTGTGCGAGCGCACTTGCGTTGTCCGAGTCACTCATGTTGGTAGATCGACTCGGTGATGATCCGCAGCGCACAGACGAACTTCGCCGAGCCATGCGAGACGATTGGGAACGCATCCACATTGTTCCTGTAGATCAACGTTGCTTAGACCGCGCTGCCGAGCTTGGGCGCACGCAACCAGTTCGCACTGTTGATGCCATTCACTTGGCTGCAGCCGATCGGTTGCCGAAGCCACTGACATACCTGACCTTTGACCCGGGACAGATCCCAGTCGCGCTGGCATTGGGCTTCGCAGTACTCAGCACACCTAGCTCTTGAGCCTGCTGAATGAACAAGTTGCGCCACCGAGAGAGTGTGCTGTCACACTCCGCAGCGCGAGAATAGGACGATGGAGCAAGAGCCAAGCACCCTTCATCATTCAGATACCGACCTAGAGGTTCACAAAGTTGTTGTGGGCCCAATGGACAACAACGTCTTTGTGTTGCGCTGCAGACACACCGGCGACGCAGTACTGATCGATGCAGCCAACGAGCATGAGCAACTCTTGGAGTTGGCTCAGCACCTTGGTGTACGGCGGGTCCTAGAAACCCATGGCCACTGGGATCACATCCAAGCAGTACCGCAGATGCGTGATGCTGGGTACTCAGTCGGGGTGACCTCGGCTGATGCTGCGATGTTGGACAGCTACGACGAGATCATTGAAGATGACGCAGTGATACCAGTTGGCCGACTACGCCTTCGCACGATTCTCACCCCGGGCCACACCCCGGGTTCAATCTGCTTTCAGGTCGAGGGCAAGCCGCTGCTCTTTAGCGGCGACACGCTCTTTCCGGGCGGCCCTGGCAATACCTCCTTTGAGGGCGGGGACTTTGCCACGATCATTTCCTCGCTTGACCGTCGACTCTTTGCATCGCTCGATGCGCAGACCATCGTGATGCCCGGCCATGGCACCGACACCACTATCGGCACCGAGTCCCCACACTTGCAGGAGTGGGTTGATCGGGGCTGGTAATGGGCGTGGCGAGCCGGTTTGTCGGCCAAGACCCGCACTCAGGAGCCGATTCCGTGCGAGCTGCAGGCGAGCTAAGTAGCAGCTAAGCACCCTCTCTCAGACTGCTACCGCGCCGAGCGAGTGTTCGGCCGCCTACCAACAAGCGAGGGAAGAATGAATCCGGAACAAACCTCTGAGCAAGTTTCAATAGCGGGGTCGGCCCGTCGAGCCGGCGCAGTATTCGTAGCGATTATTGCGTGCACTGGAGCCTGGATGATTGCTGGAGCTGGCACGGCTAGCGCACAGCCCGACTGCGAGGCTGGTTCCTCGGGAAGCTGCTACTGCGTCTCGATAGACAGTTTCACAACGGCCGACAAATGCCCCGAGTCTCAGGGAAGCCCAAGCACCACTTCGACCACAACAGTCCCAACAACCACACCAGAGACAACCGTGCCGCAAACCACGACGACCTCAGTTGCTGTACCCACAACCACTCCGTCTGCAACGTTGCCCGTCACTGAAGTACTTGGAGTAACTGCGCAGCAGCCGATCGCAGCGACTGCTTCGCCGATTGAGTTCACTGGTTAAACCGGGAACGAGTTCACAGCGAGAGCCTCAGACTCGAACTCTCTCAAGTCCACGACGAGACATCTCGAAGGTGACTTTCGACCCTGTTTCATTCGACGGAGTTGAGCGAGGGTAATCAGACCCACAAAAGAAGAATCTTGGAGGTTCTGATATGAGTACTGAAACTGAAGCAACTCAGGTACAGGGGAAATCCCTTCGCCGCCGACTCATCGTTTCACTCGCTGCAATCGTGGCAGTAAGTGGGGCGTGGCTAGTCCTCAGCCCTGCAGGGGCTGGTGCAGGCCAGGTGAGCAAGCCGTGCGACGAGAGCGTGCAGAGGTGTGGTTCGACCACAACCACCACCGAAGAGACCACAACCACCACCGAAGCACCAACAACCACCGAAGCACCCACAACAACCACCGAAGCACCCACGACCACCGTGCCTACTTCGGTGCTTGGCGCAACCACGGTGCCCACCACCGCAGTTCCGCCAGCTTCAGTGCTTGGAGTCACCACCGAGCGGGTAGTCGTCGTTGACGCTGCGCCAATCGAGTTCACTGGCTGAGGCATTTCATACAGGCTCTGCTTCATGCAGACTCTGGGCTATACATGCTCTGCCCGATTTTGCTGCTCCGCACTGCTAGGTAACCCCTCGGTGCGGAGCGGCAAAATCTTCTTTTTGCTACCCCCTATTTCCCCTACACGCGTAGGAGAAATAGACTCACCCTATGACCACAGAGCCCTCCCCCCTCTTTGAGATCACCAACTTGCGTGTTGCCCCAAAGGCTCAACCCACAGCAGAAATCCTCAAGGGCCTGTCGCTGACGGTTGACCGCGGCGAAGTCCACGCACTCATGGGACCAAACGGATCAGGCAAGTCCACCTTAGCTAGCGCTCTGATGGGGTCACCCGAATACGCCACCACCTCTGGAACCGTCCGCTACAAGGGCGAAGACATCACCGAGTGGGGAGCCGACGTTCGCGGCAAGTCCGGGATGTTTCTTGCCTTCCAGTACCCCCAAGAGATTGCAGGCGTGTCGGTTCGGCAGTTCCTGCGCCAGGCCCTTTCAGAACGAAAGGGCATCGACTTGTCGGTGCTCGAAATCCGCTTGGCCATCATGGAATGGATGGAACGCCTCGATATGGACCCTGCATTCGCAGACCGCTTCTTGAATGAGGGTTTCTCCGGCGGCGAGAAAAAGCGCAACGAGATTCTTCAGATGGCCATCCTAGAGCCGGAGCTTGCGATTTTGGACGAGACCGATTCAGGTCTCGATATAGATGCACTACGCGTTGTGGCAAATGGAGTAAACGCCGTGCGTGCAGACCGACCCGAAATCGGCGTTCTAGTGATTACTCATTACCAGCGTCTACTCGACTACTTGACTCCCGACTTTGTACACATCATCGTTGACGGGCAGATTGTGGATTCAGGTGGTCCCGACCTAGCAAAGAAGCTCGAGGCTGAAGGGTTTGAGGCATGGCGCTAAATCAGTCCGAGGCAGCAGGGCAGGTGCCGGATGCGTTCGACGTTCTACGCATCAAGAGCGACTTCCCCATCTTGTCTCGCACTGTCCACGACAAGCCGCTTGTCTTTCTAGATTCGGCAGCCTCCTCGCAGAAGCCTCGAGCGGTTTTGCAGGCAATGGACACCTACTACGAGACAATCAACGCAAATGTTCATCGTGCTGCGTACACAATGGCCGAGGAAGCCACCAACGCAATGGAGGCTGCGCGGTCAAAGATTGCTTCGTTTATCGGCGCTACTAACCCCAACGAGGTTGTGTTTACCAAGAACGCAACGGAATCCATCAACCTGATTGCGCGCTCTTGGGGTGCTGCAAACCTCTCCCATGGCGACGCCATTTTGCTGACTCATCTTGAGCACCATGCAAACATCGTGCCATGGCAACAACTCGCAGCAGAGCGCGAGTTAGAGATCCGTTGGATCCCGCTCACCGCAGACTGCCAGCTAGACCTGACCAACCTGGACTCGCTGCTCGACGGAGTCAAGATGGTCGGCCTGACTTCAATGTCGAATGTGGTGGGCACCATCACGCCGGTACGTGCTATTGCCGACGCTGCTCACGCCGCGGGTGCAGTAGTGGCCGTTGATGCGTGCCAGTCAGTGCCGCACCTACCAACCGATGTGCACCAGCTAGGGGCCGACTTTCTCTCTTTCTCTGGTCACAAAATGCTCGGTCCCACCGGAATCGGCGTGCTCTGGGCGCGCAAGGAACTCCTTGATGCAATGCCCCCCTTCCTTGGCGGCGGAGGCATGATTCTTGATGTGCGCCTTGACGGCTTCTTGGCAGCCGAAGCCCCCCATAAGTTCGAAGCCGGTACCCCGCCGATCGCAGAAATCATTGGCCTCGGCGCCGCAGTTGATTACCTGAACCAGCTTGGCATGGCCCAAATTCGCCAACATGAAATAGCACTCACTGCATTTGCCTTGGAGCACCTATCGAACCGATTCGGAGATCGAATCTCTTTATACGGCCCTCAAGATGCAGAGCTGCGCGGTGGAGTGATGAGCTTTGCCTTTGATGACATTCACCCGCACGACCTGTCACAAGTGCTTGATCAGCATGGAATCTGCGTTCGACCAGGTCACCATTGCGCAAAACCGCTGATGCGCTTACTCGGAGTTGGCGCAACTGCACGGGCTAGTTGGTACATCTACAACAACGAGGCCGATATCACTTCGCTTGGCGACGCTCTCGAAGCTGCGGGCGAGTTCTTTACGTTCTAGTCGCTACTGTTCCCTACCGTTACCGATACCGTTACAGCTACCGTTACTCCCACCCACCGCAACCCACTACACGGAGATCACCGCATGTCGGGCCTTGAAGACCTCTACAGAGAGATCATCCTTGATCACTATCGAAGCCCGCGCAACCGGGGCGAACTCGAGGTGCCCCCTGCCGTACGCGTCGAGGGGTTCAATCCGCTCTGCGGGGACGAGATCGTGGTGTATGTCGATGTTGATGACGCATCACAAGGTGATGCTGCAGTGGTGACCGATATTCGCATCGGAGGGCAAGGGTGCTCGATATCTCAGTCCTCTGCCTCGATGATGTCGGCAGCCGTGAAAGGCCACAGCATCGGCGAGATTCGAGACTTGACCAAGTCATTCAAGTCAATGATGTCGATTCACGAAGAGGGTCTTGATTCAGATTCAGATTCAGACTCTCAGGAAGATTCAAGTGCAGCGGAGCTCAAACTTGGCGACCTTGAAGCGCTGCGCGGGGTAGTGAAGTTTCCGGTTCGAATTAAGTGCGCAACGCTCGGCTGGAACACGCTTCAGCAAGGCCTCGACGAGGCCCTCAGTTCATAGCCTCGACGAGGCCCTCAGTTCATAACCTGGACGAGGCCCTCAGCTCAGAGCCTCAGCCTGCTGGAATCTCCCACCTAAACGTTGCAACGACTGGGGTGTGATCGCTCAGGCTTTCACCAGTCGAGGCAGTGAAGCGTTCTGCCGGAAACTCGATTCCAGTGGCAAAGAGGTTCACCGTACCGTTGCTGCGGTAGGCAAACTTGTCGATGCTGCCGGGCCGATCGCATGCAAGCTCAGCGCAGACCTCGGTCAATCCAGTCGAGGCCAAGAACTCCTCCCAAATCACGCTGTCGACTAGACCCGTATTTAGTTCCGGGTACCCGTCATCAACATGCAGGTTGGTGTCGCCACCAAGGATGATGGCGCGATCGGCTCCCCGAGAGCGAATAAAGCGAGAGAGTTCTTCAAAGTCGAGTACCTGAAGCGCTTGATCGCGGTCACTACTTCCCGCTTCGGCGTGCAGGCTATACACATCCACTTCTCGGCCATCCCCAAGCGTCATTGTCACCACGCGGAACCCCTTCATGGCCAAACAGTCGCCGGCACCGGTGAAAGCATCCCCGTAGCATTTCGACCAAGCGTGATGGGTTTCAGCAGTGAGCGGGAAGCGCGACAAGACTCCGATTCCGTCCCCAACTAACAACGGACGCGCCGCGGGGTTGATGCCTACTGCTGCAGGCCCAGGGTGACGGTCAGTTCGATACGGGTGTGTTGCCTCGGCTCTCAGGCGGGTGTGGTAATTCGTGAAGTCCAAGGCTGCAGCAGCGGATTGCCACCAATCAAAATCCTCTTGAGTGAGCACAACGTCATACGCATTCAGTAATGGACTGATCAACGGAAGGTGCTTCTTTGGGTTCTCCTTTGAGACTTCTTGGGGTAGGCCCGCCACGTTGTAGGTCAAGACGCTGAACTCCGAGGGTGGATCTGGAAGCGGAGACACTGTCGTTGGTGGGCTGCCCGGGTCAGACGGGGGAACGGTGCAGGCAAAAAGCGAGGCCGACAGAACTAGTGCTCCGAGCATCGCTGTGACAGCAGTTGCTCGCCCCCGTGGAATTCGTCGTTGGTGAAACAAAGGGCTACCTGAACTCAACATGAACAAGAGATTACATAGGGGGGCCGAAAAGGGCAGCGAAAAGCCAAACCCGGGTCAGCCCGTGCATACTTGTAGGACCCTTCTGCACAAGAGAGTCGTTGCTAACAACCATCATGAGCACACCCTTAGCCACACCGGATCAGTTCGGAATCTTTTTGCCCGATCAACTCGATCAGGCCGAGCAGTTCTTTCGTACGTTCGGCTTTGTTTCTCTGCGGGGGCTCTTCTCAGAGGCCGAAGTCCTCGCCATGGAGCAAGAATGCATTTCTGCGCAGGACCAACTGACAGCCGGAACTCTGCACAAGCGCCACGGCACCGAAATTCTCATTGAGGGTGATGCAGGCGATAAAGCAGCTCGGTTCTCGAACTATGTGACCTGTGTGACCGACCTGTCGGGAGCGGTGACTGATGCAGTTCATAACCAAACCATCCTCGAACTCATGGACCGCTGGCTAGACAATGAGCACTGGCTGCTCGAACAGCAACGATTCGGAGTCGTGTATCAGGATGCGCGGCCTGGGAAAGAATCGAGCTATACCCGTATTGGCTGGCATAGCGATTGGCAAAGCGGGCCACATCTAGATATTTGGCCTTCGGTGGCGTTCACCTTCCATATCGATGCAACGAGTCCGGCTAACGGATTTTTGCGGGTGGTTCCGTTCAGCCACCGCTGGAACACACCGGCACCGTTTGTGAACGCGAACAATGCCCTAGTTCCAGAGGGTTCTGCTGAAGCTGCGGGCCACTCTGATCAGCCACCACCATTTGAAATGCCTCTGGGATTTGAGAAGGTCCCCGGCGAAATTTCGCTGTACTGCGACCGTGGTGACATCTTGTTTCATGATGCCTATCTCTGGCATTCAGCCGCCCGCGGGACTGATGACGACACCAAGCGGAGGCACATTCGGGGAACGTTCCACAGCGGAACAGAACAACTTGATAATGATCACTTAGATGATTTCGTGAAGAACGCTGCGCGCTAACTCAGACCAATTCTGCGAGGGCCTCAGAGAGACCGTCATACGTTGAGTCCTCTGCAAGAATCCGTTCTAGATCCTTTCGAGCCAACGAGCGCTTGCCCTCAAGCTCGTAACACCGTGCCCGCTCCAACCACGCGCGGTGGCGAATCACTGGGTTGCGCTGCTTTGTTTTCAAGGCCTCTTTCAACGAGGTCCGAGCAGCCTCGTAATACCCAAGTTCACGCATGGCCACACCGCGGAATACGCAGAGCAATGCAGTGAGATCGTCTTGATTGGTGACCTGATCAGTCAGTTCCACGACATCAGACCAACGGCCAAGTTCTGCATAGAGCTCGGCTAGCGAGATTGCGCTCGCAGCGTTTGGTTCGAGTTGCTCAACAATCTCGACTGCCTCGACTCGCAAACCTTGTAACTGCAGAAGCTCTGCTAGAGCCAGTCCAACCGTGTTGCGGCTCAGTGAAAGCGGCGCGCTCACGCCCGGAGCTAACACCAGATTGAAACTCACCGAAACATATTTTTGTATGAACGGGTCACTAGCTGGATCTTGGCCCGATGACCACACCAGCATCAGCATGTCGATGGCTGCTTGAACCTGCTCGGCTTGCATTCGCAGCAGCCCTGCAAGACTTGCAGCTGCAACTACATACCGCTCTTGCTCGCGAGCGATCTTTTCGACACGATCCACATCGCTTGCAGACATTGCCGCAAACAAGTCCTTTTCTACGCGAGGGGCAAACCATCCGGGCTTCTTTCGACGCGGCGTAGGGTGAGTCTGCGCCGGAGCAGAAGCACCTCGCGGCGTAGTTGATCTAGCGGAACCCGACTTGTTGCCGTCGAGTCGCTCAACATGAGACAACCCTGTTCCTGGTATCGAGATAGTTCGCTGCAGGGTGCCATCTGCGCGCTGGGTGACACGAAACCCCTTCACTCCAGCGGAAATCCCCAAACCGCTTCGAGACATGTTCAGACGAACCCCCGGCATCAGCTGAATCGATTTCCTCATTCGAAAACCCATTTGGGCCCCTCCCTAGATACTTCGCTGAGATAGCCCGGCATCTTGACAGCTCGACACCTTGATGCCTCGCCTAGATACCTACTTCGCTACTTAAGCAGCTAGCTCTGACATTCTCCGTGCCAGTTGCACATCAAGCTCCGTCAGCCCGCCAGCATCATGGGTGGTGAGTTCTACTACCACTGTTGAGTAGACATTCGACCATTCCGGGTGATGGTTCAGTTTCTCTGCCACGGTTGCGCTTGCTGCCATAAACCCAAAAGCAGCACTGAAGTCGGCGAACTTAAATTCTCGGCGAAGCTTCCCTGCCTCCACCTGCCAACCTGCAAGCTCTTCTACAGCTGCTGCAAGTTCATCATCAGTCAAGAGATCGGGTCGCGCCATTTAGCCAGCCTAGGTTGGTCAGAGATCAGAAACAGGTGTCGGGCTACAAAAGCCCATCAGAGAAAAACGGATCATCAACCACGGGTCGAGCCGCAATCGTGGGTGTAGCCCTTTGTTCCTCTTCAACCCAAGCTGAGTAGCCGGTCTCTTCAAGCCGAGTCGCAATTTCGGGTCCGCCCGACTCAAGGATCTGGCCATTGGCAAAGATGTGAACCACATCTGGATGCAACTCTTCTAGTAAGCGGTTGTAATGCGTAATTGCAAGCACACCTAAACGCTCGCCGCCCTCGAAACCCTCGCTTGTAGCTAGTTCAATTCGTCGTGACACTGCACGAAGCGCGTCCACATCAAGCCCAGAATCTAACTCGTCCAAAATGGCGATCTTGGGCGCTAGCACTGCCATCTGCACGGTCTCATTACGCTTCTTCTCGCCACCAGAAAGGTCAACGTTGAGGGGACGATCCAAGAACTCAGGCTCGAAGCCAATTGAATCTGCCTCTGCGCTCATCAGCGCTGGCACGAGCAGGCGATCACGATTCGATGCCGCATAGGCCTCTGCCAGAACGTCCTTTACGCTGATCCCCGGAACCTCTACCGGATATTGCATTGCTAGATACAAACCAGCTTGAGCGCGTTGCCAAGTGGCCATCGCTAACAGATCGACCCCATCAAGGGTGACGGATCCACCAGTGACTACGTAACCAGGTTTTCCCATTAACACGTTCGACAGCGTGGACTTGCCCGAGCCGTTTGGGCCCATGACAGCATGGACTTCGCCAGAGCGAACCGTAAGGGTTACGCCCTTGAGGATTTCCTTGCCGTCAACCGTTGCCCGAAGGCTATTGATTACTAATTCGCTCATAGGAGCATCACGTGTACCTCTCCGTCTACAACCGAGCTCACATAGCTCGGCACGGGCCGAACTGCGGGGAGCGAGAGCGGTTCTCCAGTTTTTAGATCAAAGGCGCTGCCGTGCTTTGGGCACTCGATCGCGCAATCCTCGACTTCACCCTCGCTCAGCGACACGTCTGCATGGCTACAGCGGTCACCGATCACATAGACCTGTGGGTCAAGGCGAACCACACACAGCCGGTGGCCCTCAACATCAAACCGACAGGCTTCGCCTTCGGTGAGATCGTCTAATGCACAAATCCTTACAGCGCGCTCGCTCATGATTGTTCTTCAGAAGATTCAACGGCCTGGGAGTCAATACTTTGGGGCCAAGCTGGCTCAGTTGCCAACAACTCACCCACCTGCCGGTCAAGGATTTTGTTGATCCGATCACGCGCTGTCGAGGCCAACGCTGGCACAGCAAAGCTATTGAGCACCTCATCAAAAAAGCCCGCCACGATAAGCCGCTCGGCCACCTTGGACGGCACGCCACGACTCTCTACATAAAAACGCTGCTCCTCATCCACTGGCCCTACCGTGGAAGCATGCGAGCAGTGCACATCGTTGTTCTCAATCTCTAGATTCGGCACAGACTCGGCCCATGCGCTGTCTGAGAGTTTGAGGTTTCGATTTGTTTGATAGGCATTCGACCCACGCGCATCAGGCTTGATGCGAATCAAACCGGTATAGACCGAGTGCGAATGCTCTGCAACGGCACCTTTGAACAGCAGGTGCGAGGTGGTGTCCGGAGCACGATGTTCTTGGTAGGTGCGCAGGTCAAGCATCTGATTGCCATCACCGAAATAGACACTTGATAAGTTGCCTGTAGCTCCTCGCCCGACAAGCCGGCAGTCCATCCGGAGGCGGGCGTAGCTTCCACCAATGGCGGCAAGCGCTGCATCAAGGGTCGCATCTTGGCCCACCTCGGCTAAAAAGCTGCCCATCTGATACACGCTAGAACCAACGTCTTGTAGCGCACTGTGGCGAACCCGTGCAGCGTTGCCCACAACGACTTCGGTCACCGGTGCCACTACAGCGGGAACATCGGCAGATAGGGATGCTTCAATAAAAGAGAACTGGCTATTTTCGCCCCCTCGCACCGAGAGCCGCGGAAAGCTGATCGAGTTCGCAATGTCTACATAAAACACCACGGCGATTGGCAGTTCGATCACGACGTTGCGCGGCACATCAAGAAGCACCGGGTCGGCGCCGAATGCATCGTTGTAGGCACCGAACAAATCCGGAGCCTCATGCATCACTGCACCGAGCACCTCGGTTGCGCCCTCAGCCGCTGCGTACTGAGCTGCTGGACCAAGTAGCACTCCCTGCTGCGCAAGGGCCTCGCTCAGGTTCGCTGCAACAACTCGTCCGTTGTAAACAACCACGGATCCTGCGAGTGGGCCGAGTTCGCTGAGGAACTCAGAGATAGCAACCGGGAAGTCTTGGGCTTCGGTGCTTGCGTCACCGCTGCTCTGAGCTATCAAGGAGAAGGCCGCTAAATCGATATCCCCAACTCGGCTATAGCGCCATTCCTCTAGATCAGTGCTGGGAAAGTCCATCTCAGCTGCATTCTCTGCTGCTGAACTGCGCCGGGCTCTCAGCCAGTCCGGGCCGGGTAGGCCCGCAGCTACTGCGCTGCTAAAGCGATCTGTACTCAAGTCTGTACTCACGGTGCTACTCACGTTGCTCAGGGGGTGAAACTGCCGGAACGTAATTTACACTATGCGCGTAGGAGAATTACAGGCAGCAGGTTCTGCGACCCAGATCTAGCCTTTGCCGCGGTTGAAGAACTTCTTGATCTTGCCGAATCCCCCAGTACCAGCCTCCTTCGATTGTGCCTCGGCATCCACCTCAGCTCGGGTCGAATCCACTACCGCATTGATGATGTCTTCGGCCTCATCAAGAAGGGCGGCGATGCTTGGATCCTCTCCGACTCCCTCTGGCTCAGGGGGTGGCGGTGGAGTCACGAGTGAGCCATGAGCCCAGTTCACATCAGCCAAGCGTGGTTGATACGCAGCGCATGGCTCCGGGCAGCGCCAAGGCGCCTCGGGGGCAAGATCTAGGTCACATTTCCGGACGGTATCACCGTTGGGATATGTGCGACTTTCATAAAATTTGCATTCCTCACGCATCGGCATGAGCACAGTTTGCCAGACAGCCAGCACACCTCGCACAGGTAGATTTGCCTAGACGGTTATTGTGCAGGGAACCTCAATCTCAGACGCGAATCTGCCGACAATCAAACCATGATGACTGCCGAGCCCAAGCTCCTCACTTCGGTTGCCCGTGCAACTCTTGACGCCGAGGGGCATGTGACTTCTGCGAATCAATCCTTCGCTGCCCTCTTCAATTCCGACGTAGATGGGGTACTTGGCACGCACGTGATTACGTTGTGCGATCCTCGGGACTCGGCCTCAGTGCTCTCTGGTTTTGTTCGGGTAGTTGGTAGGGCCGCAGACTCAGCATCAATAGATCTTGATCCCAAATTCGCTCGTACTGATCAACCCAAAATTCGGCTTAAGTTCACCGTGGTTCGCTCCATCGTCCCAGGCGTGGCTGACAGCATCGAATGCACCGCAAGCGACGGCAGCGAGCAGGCCCGTGCCGAACGACGCCGGCGACACACCTTGATGGAACAAACCCGCGAGGCCACTCAAGACAGCGAATCTGGTCTACCCAGCCAGCGCGGCTGTGAAGTGCTCCTGAGCTCTGCGGTTCGCCACGCGGCGCGAACTGGATCTCCGTTGTCGCTACTGCGCTGCGACCTAGACGGGATTGCCGACCTAGCCGAAGATTATGGATCAGAGGTTGGGCGGGAAGCTGCGAACACCTACCTGGATCGGCTCTCGCAGCAACTCCGCAGCAGCGACAGCGTCTGCCTTGCGCAAGGCGACACGTTCTTGGTCGTGGCCGAAGACCTCGGCGATGAACAAGACGCCGCAGGGGTCGCGTACCGTTTACTCTCTGCCGCAGTCGAGCCAGTTGAAGTGGCCGGACAGGAACTCACGTTTCCGATGACAATTGGCATTGCTATAGGCGACGGAACAGTCACGGCCGCCGAGATGTTCGCCGCAGCGCCGGTGGCGCTAGAGCGAGCGCGACTCGACGGTAGCGGCGGATTTCGAATTATTGACCTTCGCCCAGCCTCGCCTGCCTAGAGCCTGACCGTTCGGTACGACGCAGGCGTTAGCCCACTGAACCTTCCATCTGAAGTTCGATCAGTCGAGACCACTCAACGGCGTATTCCATGGGCAAGGTCCGAGTCACAGGTTCAATGAACCCATTGACGACCATGGACATGGCTTGTTCCTCGGAGAGTCCACGGCTCATCAAGTAGAAGAGTTGCTCATCGGCGACCTTCGACACAGTTGCCTCATGGCCGATGACTGCATCCTGAGCACCAATCTCCATATAGGGGTAGGTGTCACTCACCGACTCCTCATCCAAGATGAGTGCGTCGCACTGAACATGCGACTTGCAGCCGTAGGCGCCTTCTTCGACGCGAACCAAGCCCCGGTAAGAGGTTTGCCCGCCGTCTTTGGAGATCGACTTGGAAACAATCTTGGAGGTTGTCTCCGGAGCGGCGTGCACCATCTTCGCACCAGCATCTTGATGCTGACCTGCACCAGCGTAGGCAACGGAGAGCACTTCACCCGAGGCCTTCGGGCCGACCATCACGACACCTGGGTACTTCATGGTCAGGCGTGAACCGATGTTGCCATCGATCCATTCCATATGCCCTTCGGCCTCTACTACGGCGCGCTTGGTCACAAGGTTGAACACATTGTTGGACCAGTTTTGGATCGTCGTATACGTGACTCGTGCACTCGGCTTAACGATGATTTCCACCACGGCAGAGTGCAAAGAATCGGAGGTGTATGTAGGCGCAGAACACCCTTCGATGTAGTGAACCTTCGAGCCCTCATCAGCAATAATCAGGGTGCGTTCGAACTGTCCCATGTTCTCTGCGTTGATCCGGAAATAGGCCTGAAGCGGCATCTCCACCTCAACACCTGGTGGAACGTAAATGAACGACCCTCCCGACCACACTGCAGAATTCAGCGCAGAGAACTTGTTGTCATTACGCGGAATGACCGTTCCGAAATACTGCTTCACAATCTCTGGATACTCGCGAAGCGCAGTATCCATATCGCAAAAGATCACACCCTGCTGCTCGAGATCTTCACGATTGCGGTGAAACACCACCTCTGACTCGTACTGTGCGGTGACCCCAGCCAAATACTTGCGCTCTGCCTCGGGTATTCCGAGCTTTTCATAGGTGTTCTTAATGGCGTCTGGAAGATCATCCCAGTCGCTCACCTGCTCGCTCGTTGGCTTGATGTAGTAGTAGATGTCGTCGAAATAGATCTCGGACATGTCGCCACCCCAAGAGGGCATGGGGCGCTTCAAGAAATACTTGTACGCCTTCAGGCGAAACTGCAGCATCCAATCGGGCTCGCCCTTCATCCAAGACATTTCGCGGATGATGTCTTCGTTCAGCCCGCGCTTGGGCTTAAAGACGTAATCCTCGGCGTCGCTCCAACCGAGCGAATACTTCGAGAGGTCAAGATCGATTGACATTCAGGGCCTCCAAGGGCGGGGGGTAATTTCTCCTATGGGGATAGTAACAACTCCAGCGGGTGATTGACACGGCGGATCCCGTGAATATCGTCTCATGGCGCGTTCGGGTAACTCTCGGCTCAGTTGACTGACCTAGATTCAGCTCAGCCGTTGTTTGAACAAAGGCAGGTCAGCGCAGACCACTACCGCAACTTGAGCTGCTTACTTTGCTTGCACCTACTGAAGGATTCACCCTCATGACTGATCCCAGCCTGCTCGATCCAAGCCTTCAAACTCTGCTTGACAGCTTGGTTGAAGCGGGCACTGCCCCGCTCGAATCGCTAGCCGTGCAAGAGGCTCGCGAGCTCAACGAGACGTTCATTGTGTTGGGCGGAGAAGTAGAAGAGGTCTCGGCCGTTGAAGATCTGCAGATTGAGGGAGTCCCCTGTCGGCTGTATCGCCCCCTCGGATCTTCGCCCGAGCAAGCCAGCGAACTGCTGCCAGTTTTGGTTTGGTTTCATGGAGGGGGCTGGGTCATAGGAAGTCTGGATTCCACTGATTTAACTGCTCGCAGTCTTGCAAACCGCTCGCAGCATCTCGTAGTTGTTGTTGACTACCGCCTTGCACCCGAGAGCCGGTTCCCGGCAGCAGTTGAGGATTGTTGGTCGGTAACCTCATGGCTTGCCCATGGTGGTGCCGAGTCTGTTGGAGGCGACGCTGCACAGTTGTCAGTCGGTGGCGATTCAGCCGGCGGCAACTTGGCTGCAGTCATCAGCATTCTGAGTCGAGACGCAGCCCTCGCATTGAGGCGACAAATTCTTGTGTATCCGGTCACCGATGTTGCCAACGAGTCTGGTTCGTATGTTGAAAACGGAACGGGTTATCTGCTGACTGCCGACACTATGCGTTGGTTTATCAAGAACTACACCTCGCCTGATCAACGATCAGACTGGCGCGCTTCGCCGCTGCTTGCCGACAGCCTCTCGGGTGTGGCTTCAGCCTATGTACTGACTGCAGGGTTCGATCCGCTACGAGACGAGGGCGATGCCTATGCCGATCGATTGAGCAAAGCCGGGGTCGCTGTGATTCACGATCGGTTTCCTACTGCGATCCACGCCTTCCTCAATCTTGGCGGCGTCACTGCACTCACGTCCCAAGCTATCGAAGCTATCGCTGACGCCCTAGAAATCGAGACGTGAACAAAGCCGCTGACCTGAGTCATCCTGCAGGGTGCCCTTCACCGGAATCCATCGGCCGATACAAGAATGCCTATTCCTCCGGGAAGGGGCGTTGGTCAAGTGGCAGGGACCGATACACAAACCATGCAGCGCGGCACCCCGCAGCAGTCCCACCGACATGGGCTGCGTGCCAGCGGACCGAAAAGCGGTTGTACTCAAACTGAGCATCAGGCTTGCTTCTTGGCGTGTCGCGAGTTGCTTCCCAGTTGGCGACCAGATCTGCCACCGTCGTTCCCGAGGAGGACGTCATGAAGTCGCGCACATGGCTGTCAACTCTAAAGTCATCGCCGATACGGAGTTCAAGATAGGAACGCAATTGGCGAGTCATCCGCTGACCAGCAGGAAGAATCGTTGTGTCGCGCAGTGGTTCGCACAGCGGTCCCGGCGGACGGGGCCGAGCGTGAGGCGGGGCTACCGATCGGCCATCAAGGCTCGCAGCGACTCGCTCCACTAGATCATGCTTGACACCACCCACTCGCAGGCCGGCTCGCCGACAGAATGCTCGCAGTTCGACAACAGTCCAGTACCAGCGGGCGAACTCTGCCGGGGTTAGATTCGCTTCAAGGGGTGGTCGAACCGGAGAGCCAGTCACTACAGGTGTGGGCCTACTCGTAGATCCACTTGTGAAACCACGGGTCTGAGGTTTCCATCTGGAAGTTCTGAATCAGAGTAACGAACTCGGCAACCTGTTCAGCCTGAGCGGGCATCTCTGCAAGGTTGTGTAGTTCTGACGGGTCAGCCTCTAGGTCATAGAGCTCGAACCGCGGCCGATGCAGATACGTGTCCACTTCCCGCTGCCCAAGCGTTCCGGACTCTCGCAGTGTGGACTGCCAAGTTGCCGACATGTGGATGTCCGAGGCAGTTGGAAAGTCGAGCTTCCATGCGATGTTGTAAATGAACTTCCAGCGATGGGTTCGAACAACTCGCATTGGGTAATAGTTGGTGACCTGATGAAAGCAGTGTGAAGCAAACACATGGTCCCGGCCTTGACCACTTGGCTCATCAAGTAACGGCCGAAGGCTCTCGCCAAACATGTGCGCACCGAGGTCAGGCGACCCCGCAAGGTCAAGCACGGTGGGCGCCAAATCAGCCCAGCTCACCAGCGCATCACAGCTCACAGCGCTCTCAGACCCGGCCGCCTCAGGGCTGCTGTCACTCCCCGTCTCAGGACTACCAGCGCTTGGGATTGTGCTGATGATAAGCGGGAGCTGCATGCCAGGGTCATACAGAGTTGTCTTTGCAACGGGGAACGCTCCACCGTTATCGGACAGATACAAAATGACCGTTTCTCGATCACTTCCCGATTGCTCAATCAGGTCTACAAGTCGGCCCACACCAC
>WLJI01000040.1 GCA_009701845.1 Actinomycetota bacterium | reverse complement strand
GTCCGATCTGTGGCCGGTCAAACATGGCTCCGTCGAGTGTCATCGAGGAACACACGTTGATATGAACCGTGGCATGGGCGAGTGAGGACATCTGAATGATGATGTCCTCTTGCGAAGGCCACCCACGAAATGACGAGTTCCCGGCTGCCCAAGGGTCTACAACGTGACCGTGACGAAGTTCGCCGCTCAACTCAGACCAAGCCTCTGCTGGCTCTGTCGGGTGACGACGAACAAGAAGATAAGGCTGCTGCGGGAAGCTGCCTGCCTCGATCGCGTCGTCAAGCAAACGGATGAGTGAGGCCTCGCCGGGTACGAGGTGGGCTGGACCGGCACCGTACAAAATGATTGGTCGGTCCTCGGGAAGCGAGAGAGCGCGGCACCACTCGTCTCGGCTCAGTAGCAGCTCGGCCTTACGGTGGAGATCAAACTGCGGAGCACCGATCACAGAGACTCGCTCATCCTCGAGCTGAGGATATGAACGTACAAGTTCATTCTGGTTGTACTGATTCCACACGAGCACCTGATCACTGCACACCAGCATGCGTTCTCGCGTAGTGGGGTTATCGAACGATATGACTGAGGTGAGCGACGGTAGGCCAAGCTGCTGTGCAGCGCACAGGAGCAGTCCGTCCTGATCGTGATACGGGGTAATGCTCAGTACCGCGTCCAAGTTGAGCGTTTTTAGAAACTCCTCAAAGACCTGAAGGTTGGTTCCGCGGACTAGCTGTTCAGGCTCGCCAAGCGCCAAGCGTTCGGCAGCTCTAGGTAAGGACACAGCCACTGCATCGAGTGCGGAACGCAGCTGACTGACAGCCCGGTCTCTTGGTGAATGCATCATTGAGAGTTGCCGAGCTCGACGAATCTTGGTGGTAGGGCTGTTCAATCGACGGTCATGAAGAATGCTCTGCTTACGCCGGAACATTCGGTACTCGTGAGATAACTCAGCCAAGGGCAACTGCAGAACTTCGAACCCCCGATGCTCTAGAAGCGCACGCAACTCGGGGTCATCCCAGCCCAATGCGATGACCGGGTGACACACCTGCGCCAGGCCCGACAGCACCCCGGTGGGCAGTAGGTAACGAACGCTAAACCCATAGGTAATCGGTACCAGAACACGACTATCTGCTTGCATATGCTGCCGTGACGAACCCGTCAGGTACGAATCCGAGAGAGCGCTAGAGCCTCTTTGTAGAAGGCATTGTTGCTCTCTAGGTCGGTGCGGTCACCAAAGGCCTGCAACTTGCCGTGATCCATCACCATGATGCGGTCGCAGCTATTGAGCGTGGAGAGGCGATGAGCAATCACAAACAACGTGACTGACTCCTTCAGTTCATTCAGGGTTTCATGAACTAGCGACTCCGACTGCATATCGAGCGCGCTTGTTGGTTCGTCAAGCACCAGCATTGCGGGCCGACGCACAAGTGCACGAGCAATCGCCACACGCTGCCGCTGCCCACCAGAAAGTGATCCGCCCCGAGAACCCAGCACCGTGTCGTACCCATCGGGCATGGCAAGAATCTCTTCATGCACATGCGCCCGCCGGGCAGCGTCCATGATTTGCTCATCGCTCACACCGGGCCGGAAGAACCTGATGTTGTTCGCCACGGTGTCGTCATAGATTCGGCTGTCTTGGGGAACAAAGGCGATCATCGAGAACCAACTTGGGTCGTCAATCTCTCCAACAGGAACCCCATCAAGAAGGTACGTCCCGGTGCCCGCATGACGGAGTCGAAGGAGCAACTGGATCAAGGTTGACTTGCCACTGCCCGACGGCCCAATGATGCCGACAGCCTCACCCGGCTCCACTGTGAAGCTCACATCGTGGAGTGCATCGTGAACGCCGTCATAGCTGTAGGCAACTTCAGAGAACTCAATCTTTCCGACGCTCTCTAGGTGAACCGAGCCCGACGGGGGCCGTGAATCGCGGAAGAACTGCCGCTCCTCGAACAGTCGCTGGATATAGGGAACCAAATCTCCCAGACCGTGATAGGCGGCCTGAATACCGCTGGTTTGGTTCAGTGCACGAACGAGCACCACGACGATTGCGCCAACAGCTGCGAGTGGCTGATCCAAGAAGGCATCCATCGCTACGAGTGCGGCCAGAATAATGAGCACCGCAGCAGAGGTGTAAATGCCCGTGACCATGCGAGCCATCAATTGCGCCTTGTACAGCGAGGCGATTTCGCTGCGAGTGGATTTGTCGAGACGATCAGCAACGTCATCGCTGACGCCGAACGCTCGGATCTCGAGACTCAGATCGATGGCCTCACGCGATTGCACGCTGTAGATCACACCTTGTTGCATCTGCTGACGACCAAGCCGTTTGGCCTTGATCGTCATAGGGCGAAGGCCCATGAAGAGGAACCCTCCGAAAATCACGATTGCGCCAGATGCCAGCGGGTCAACAATGAAGGCAGACATCAGCAGCGCCATCACCATGAAGCCCGAACTCATGAGCAGCCCAACGCTGATGACTGCTGCTTGGGTCTTTGCAAGATGCCGCTGCAGAAGGTCCTGAACAGCTGCCTCTGGAATAGCTGACTGCACTTCCCAGGATGCACCGATGAAATCCTCGAAGGTACCGTTTCTGAGGCTTTGCGTGAGGCGTGAGGTAAGCCGCGCACCCGATCGCGAAGCTAGGTATTGAAGAGCGAGGCGGATTGCGGTCAGGGCAATCGCTACGAGGAACAGCGTATTGATGGGGAGCTGATCAAGTCCGAACATGAGGGACTTCTGCGCCGAGAGATCTCCGCCACCGATCGACAACGCCAAGTTTGCAATCAGTAGAAGCAGCGTCGCCTCGCATAATCCGCCAAGGAAGGAGGCCGTTGCCATAATCGCCAGCGAGGGGTACTCGCCCTTAAAGAGCATGCGCAACGTGGGGAACATCGGCAGGTTCTTGTCAGTTGGATCCTGAAACATCTGCTCGGCAGAGCTGGCAATCGCGGCGGGACTCAGAACCGCGCCTTCTTCAGCCGCTGGGCCTGCAACTTCTGGATCTACAACTGCTGGATCTACAACTTCTGGTTCGACAACTGCTGGAGCCGAATCTGTGGGATCCGCAGGGGTTGCATCGCTCTGAGCGCTCTCGGTACTCACAGGAGTTCCTGGTACATCTGACGGATAGCACTGCTTTGCATTTCCAACGTAAGCCCCTTGGCGAGGCTCGCACGGCCAGCTTGTCCTATCTGTTCAGCAAGGGAACTGTTCGAAACCGCGCGAGTCATCGACTCTGCGAGTTTAGCGGGATTACTCGGAGGAACCACCCAACCGTTGACACCATCCTCAATCACCTCGGGCATTCCCCCGACCCCCGTCACAATTACTGGCAACTCCAATGCCATGGCTTCGAGCGCAGCGTTGCTCGTTCCCTCCGAAAGACTGCTCAGAACAAAAAGGTGGGCCCCCTCAAGTTGCTCGCGAACCTGTTCTGGGGGGAGCGGACCGGTGAATACCACCGAACCTGCAAGGCCAAGAACAAAGGACCGATACTGCAGCGCGTCTTTCTCTGGGCCATCGCCGATGATTGTGAGTTGGGCCTCGCACCCACTGTCACGAAGTTGACCAAACGCGCCTAACAGAGTGGAGAAGTCCTTGATCCAGTGCAGCCGTCCAACCGAAACAACTCTGATCTGCGAATCCGACCCGATTGGCTGATAGGTGGCTTTTCGGCTGAACTTGTTGGTATCCACAGCTGGTCGGATCACGCGAATCAACTTGCGGTCAACACCCATGCCGACCACAGCACCTGCTACTGCTTCAGACACTGCGTGCACTCGATCGCAGCGGTTAAGCACCGAGCTGAGGGCCTCAACGCGTTCGGGATGGAGCACAGGGCTCACGAGCTCACCCGTCCCTCGACACGAAACAATGACCCGCGTCTGTGGATCAAGCAGCTCAAGCGCATCTGCCAAGCTGAGCGCAATACCGCTGAAAGAGAGATGAACAACATCAGGTCGGGTTGCTAGAAGTGGTGCTGCATGCAATGCAGCCCGTACTGCGCGACTGCTGCGCCCGAAGCGAGCAGTTGCCCGAGACATCGCCGTTGCCGAGGCCTTTGAGGAGCGCGTAGCAAGCTTTGCCGCGGCTAGCGGGAATCCCGCAGAATTGGCAGCCGGCAGGGCCATAGCTCGGCCTGGCTCGATCTGATGCGTGGTTCTGCTCTCTAGCAGTGAGTACTCGGTAACTGTGTGGCCATCCCCGGCTAACAATGTTGCAAGCCGGCGCAGAAAGGTCTCTGATCCCGTATCGAACTCGTTGACAACAAGGGTGATTCGGGCCACGTGTCAGAGCACCGATTGCGTGGCTGGAAGCGGTTGAGCATGTCGGTCTGCCCAGAGTTGCAGGGCAAGCAGGTTCCACAGGCCCCGATGACGGTCGAGTCGGCCCGAAAAATGATCCTCGCACCAGGCCTGAAGTTGCGCTCGATCGAAGAAGCCATTCGGAAACGGGTCGCGCTCAAGCAGCAACGCCTCGACGTGGCCACGCAGGTCTGATCGCAACCACTGCGCCATTGGTACGGTGAACCCCTTCTTGGGAATCGGGATGCTCTCTGGCGGAACCTGCTGGCCAAGTGCGTTTCGCAATGGCAGCTTTCCGATGCCATTGATCATGCAGTCAGCGGGATCGATGCGCTGAGCTAGATCCAACAGTTCAAGATCAAGGAGTGGAACCCGGACCTCAAGGGAATGAAACATCGCGGCCCGATCAACCTTTTGTAGAACCATCGGTAGATGGCAGGCCAACTCGTTTGAGCGCATCCATTGGAAGAGCTCATCGCTACTTGGCCGGCCGGTCAACGTGAAAAGATCGAAGTCTGAGGGAAGGTCACCTAGGTCTGGAGCAATGCTGTCAAAGTCAGCAGCACGTAGGCCCGAGTGAGCATCTAGATACCAGTCTCCCAAAGTCGGGAACATCACTCCACGAGGCGGTCGCTTTGGGTTTGGAAGCGGTTTCGTCGCCCCGTAAGCCGCAACGCGGATCGATCGCGGTAGACCAAACCACTTTGCGGCCTCGGCGACTTTGGTAAATCGGGGGTAGCCCCAGAACAGTTCATCTCCCCCATCACCGGACTGCACCGTCTTCACTGATTCGGCGGCAAGCGCAGAGACCAAGAGCGTCGGAAATGAGGAATAGTCGCCGAACGGCTCTGTGTTAGCTGTTGCCACATCATCAACGAGAGCAACCGCTCCAGCACCAGTAATGCGTCGCAGATTGAAGTCAACACCAAGGATCTCGGCATAGACCTGTGCAGCTTCTGACTCGTCGCTGACGGGATCATCGGTGCCAATGGTGAATGCAGGAACAGGATGATCCACAGCTGCTTGTAGGTGAGCAGTGACGAGAGGGGAATCAACCCCACCAGATAAAAACGCACCGACTTCAACATCGCTGACGCGTTGTCGCTGCACGGCACTTGCCACGCCCTCGGCCACCGCATCGAGGGCTGCCTGACCGCGCAGGCGATCGGCGCGCCCGACCGGCGAGAACGCCGGCCGGAATCGGCGAAGTGATGGCTTCTGACCCGGCTGGATTTCCAGCAGATGGCCCGGTGGCACCTGACCCGTGTCACTCATGAGTGCATAGCGTCCGGGCAAGTACCCCAAACGTAGATACATATTGAGCGCGCCCGGATCTACCCGAGTTCGGTCGCAGCGACGATGGCGAATCACTTGGTCATACTGCGAACCAAACACAAATGCCTCGGGCGACCACCACCAGTACAGGGGCTTGATGCCAACGGGGTCACGTGCGAGCAACAGGGCCTTGGCTGCAGGCCTGTACCAAGCAAGTGCGAACATCCCATTGAATCGCGCAAGGGCATCAGAGCCCCACTCTGCAAGCGACTGCAGCACAACCTCTGTATCGGAGTCCGAGTGAAAGGTGCGTCCTAGGGCGATGAGCTCGGCACGAAGCTCACGGAAGTTATAGACCTCTCCGTTGAACACGAGCACATGTTGCCCGTCCTCGGTGACCATCGGCTGGTGGCCGCGTTCTGACAGGTCGATGATCGAAAGCCTGCGAAAGCCAAGAGCACAAGATTCGGCGTCATCCCAGGCCCCTGAATCATCAGGTCCCCGACGTTTCATCAGTTCGCTCAACGCAGCAACTTCGTGAACGTCTCCGGGAGAAAGTGCGTCTCTCAGGAGCATTCCTACGATTCCGCACATTTCAGTTTGCTCCCTTCGGTGAAAGCCCCGAGGAGCCCACCGCTACGAGTTCTTCGTTCCAGCGGTCCACCACGACCTCCCAGGAGAATTCCTCGGCAATGCGCTGGCTTCCTGCCAGCCCAAGTCGCTGCGCAGTCTCAGGGCTAGCAAGGAGTGAACCCACCGCCGTTGCAAGCGCCTCTGCCTGGCCAACTGGCACGAGCAATCCATCAACGCCATCGCGGATCACGGAGCGAACCGCAGCGATATCAGAGGCAACGACAGGTCGCTGAGCCGCCCAAGCTTCAAGAATCACCATGCCAAAGGCCTCCTCACGAGATGGCACCACAACAATGTCTGCTGCGCCAAGTATCAGGTCACGGTCGGACTCCGCGAAGTCTTCAAGCACCACTACTCGCTCTGCAGTATCAGCGGGCATTGCCTCGAGCGCAGCACCAAGACCAGACCATCCCGTGCGGCTTCCAGCGAGCAAGATGGTCAGGTCAGGATGAGCAGAGAGCAAACTAGGGCAGGCAGCGAGCAGCGTGTCGATTCCCTTGTGTGCAGCTAGGCGACCAATGAACACAACCGTTGGGCGCTCGATCAGCCCAAGCTTTCGCTGTGATGCACTCCGGGTGAGCGTTGTATCGCCGCCGTTGCAGCCTGGAGGGATCACCGTGCCCTGTGAGGGCTCGAGTCCGTTTGCCAGCAGCCAAGCTTCCTCTGCGGTTGTCAGAGCGATGCAGCGATCTGCGCGGAGGAGCGATTTCAACAGCGAACCGCTTGGCACCCAGTCACCGAGATGCAAAATGGGGAGCGCGACGAATGCGGCAGCGTTCCGGCTGCGGGTGAAAATCTCTGCCGCTGGCACAGTTGTAAAGGGTGCAGACACGCCGACTACAACATCAGAGTTCTTTGCCGCCTTTCGCGCCCCAAACGCAAGCTTCGCTCCCCACGGCCCATACGCAGTTACAGAAGGTCTGATCGGGCGACCAAACCGTGCGCCTATTCGCCGAAGAACGCGCAATAGATCATGCGTGCGTCGAGAGACTGGCAACCGGAGGACCTCAACTCCGTTGATCACTTCGTGACTGTCCGGGATTCTTCCGGGGTTCTTTCCGGCTGGGGCATACAGCGCATCAGTGGTGAGCACCGTTACCTGATGCCCATGGCGCCGCACCAGACCCTCGGCAATACGTTGCACTAGTTCTTGCGCTCCACCCACTGAAGGCGAGTAGTTGATAGCAAAAAAAGTGATCTTCATCTTGTGAGCCTATGAGTGCGGCGTGAAGAACCGTGGTTTCGGGAACTCAGCGCGAGACTGCCTGAACAACGGCAGCTATCACTTGGTCCTGATCAGCTGGCTCTAAGTAGGGATGCATCGGCAGGCTCAGCACCGAACTCGCTAGCCGCTCAGACACCTCGACTCCCCCTGCACCGATCGGGAACTCTTTGTAGGCAGTCTGCTGATGAAGCGGACGCGGGTAGTACACCGCTGTGGGCACGCCATCAGCCTGCAGGGCTGCTATCACGCCTGCGCGGTCATCAACTTGAATGGTGTACTGAGCCCAGGTCGAGCTCGCTCCCTCTGGAGTACTCGGCACAGCGACTGCTCCAGCGAGACCCTCTGCATAACGATCGGCAACTGCCTGCCGGGCCAGAATCTCGTCTGCAAAAACCGAAAGCTTCTGCAACAGGATTGCTGCCTGAATCGTATCGAGGCGACCGTTGATGCCAATGCGAACGTTGTCATACTTTTCGGTTCCAGATCCATGCACTCTGATGGAGCGAAGCACCTCTACTTGAGCCGGGTCAGTAGCAATGATTGCTCCGCCATCCCCATAGCAACCCAAGGGTTTTGCAGGGAAGAACGAGGTAGTGGTCATCGATGCCATCGAGCCCACTGATGCACCATTTCTGGCCGCACCAAAGCTCTGCGCCGAATCGGCTATCACCCACAGATCTGACCCAGCCAGAACGCTGTCAATCGCAACGTAATCTGCGGGCAAGCCGAACAGGTCAACGGGAATCACCCCTGCTGCGCGGAGGCCGTTCGGAACCTCTGCAATGGCTTGAGCGAGTTTGTTTGCATCAAGGTTGAACGTCTCGGCATCAACATCAACGAAGATGGGCGTTGCCCCCAAAAGAGCAACGGCCTCGGCGGTAGAGGCAAAGGTGAAGGTCGGCACAAACACTGCGTCACCAGGGCCGACCCCATGAACCATGAGTGCCATGACGAGTGCATCTGTTCCACTCGCACACGACACCACGTGGTCTGCCCCACAGAACTCGGCGAGTGCAGCTTCTAGCTCGGCGACCTCTGGGCCCATGATGTAGCGGCCATGGTCAAGGACCCGCGTTATTGCTTGATCGATTCCTTCGCGCAGCCGAGCCTGCTGAGCCACGAGGTCAATAAACTGCATCTGTTGTCCTCTATCCGTTCTGTGCCGAGTTGGACTGCTCAGGTGAATCGAGCAGCGAGAGCACCCCGCCGACCTCTTGGTATTTCTGTCCGGTACGGGGGCAGGTCAAATCTTCGCCAAGGCGTTCACCTTCATGGCTCATCCAGCCAATCTGACGCGCGGGTGACCCCACGACGAGTGCGTGTGCAGCAACATCAGAGGTCACCGTCGAGCCGGCACCGATGAATGCATAGGCACCGATCTCGGTGCCGCACACGATGGTGGCGTTGGCTCCGATGGTTGCACCTGTGCGAACCATCGTTGTCATGAACTCATCTTTGCGAGATACCTCTGCTCGAGGGTTGTACACGTTCGTAAACACACACGAGGGGCCGCAGAACACGCCGTCTTCAAGCGTGACGCCGGCATACACGCTGACGTTGTTTTGGATTCGGCATCGGTCGCCCACGGTGACGTCAGGCCCGACCACGACGTTCTGGCCGAGTGCGCAGTCTTCTCCAACGGTGCTGCCAGAAAGCACATGGCTGAAATGCCAGACCTTGGTTCCTGCGCCGATCTTGACTCCGTCATCTACAAAGGCACTTTCGTGGATGAAGGCTCCCGGGTGTTGATCCTCGGCGAGCTTCACCGACCCTGCAGAAGATGCAGTCCTCGCAGGTGGTGACGCCTGTGCAAGTGAGTCCTGAGCGGCTGATAGAACATCGAGCACACGCACACCCTCGTGGCCATCAGTGCGAGGGGTTTCTCCGGTACGAACGCAGTGCAGGAAGTGTTCGCATTCGAGTTTGAGAGGCTCAGACTCAACGAGGGGAACTGCAACTGGCTCGCCACGAACTGGCACCGGTGTGAGTCCATCCCAGGTCACACCATGTTCGAAGATGGTGAGTTTGGAGTCCCACGGGGCAAGGTCATCAAACACCGCCATCGCATCTGCCCCAACCACGACAAGACGCTGCTCCTTGAACGGATGTAGCCAGGACACAAAAACATGGGCACGGGGACCACTCGGGAAGGTCATGTGTGTGGTCGTTACGTCTGGCACATCTTCGCTGAGGAAGGTCGACCCCACAGCAGACACGTGGTCGGGGCTTTCGCCTGCAAGGGCCAGCAACATAGAAAGATCATGTGGAGCGAAGCTCCAAAGAATGTTTTCTTCTCTGCGGAAGCGGCCAAGGTTGAGACGGTTTGAGTACAAGTAGCGCAGTTCGCCCAAAGCCCCGTCAGAGACAAGTTGTTTCACTGCCAAAAAGGCAGGGTGGTATTGCAGCAGGTGCCCAACCATGAGTGTCAGGTTGAGTTCATCGGCTCGCGCGACTACTTGTTGCGCATCATCTAGGTCGAGTGCCAGCGGCTTTTCTACAAAGACATGCTTGCCGGCATCTAATGCTCGCAGAGTCACTGCCGCATGGTCTTTGGCAGGGGCTGCAACAACCACGGCATCAATCTCTGAATCGGCCAGGATCTGATCAAGAGAACCATTTGGAACTGAGTACGTGGCCGACAGGGCGGCTGCGTTTTCGGCATCCGGATCGACGATCGCTGCGAGGGCGCCGAGTTCGGAAAATGTACGTACCAGATTCTTGCCCCAGTGGCCGCAGCCAATTACCGCAACTCTTGGTTCGCGCTCTACTGCTGTTGCCACTCGTGCCCCTATCACAACATTTGAAAATCCAAGTATACGCGGTGGTTGTTCAGATCAACCCGACCTGAACTTGCGCCTCTTTTGCAGAGCCTTGTGCGTACGGCTCGCAAGCGAACGACCGCTCTCTAGAAGTGGGTATTTGGAGTACCGCAGCCAGTCAGTGGTGAGGTCAGCACCGCCAAATTTGCGCTTGAAGTCAGTCGGGGAGCCAATCTCTCGTCCACCAAAATCGAAACTGAGTGCCCCGCGTTCTCTCCAAGCCCGTAGCGCCTGCCAGACCAGAGCCTCATTTGGCAACCACTGATAAAAGTCTGGATCGCTCGCTTGAAAGGTGAACGAGGCACCACCACCGGGAATGCCAGCGAAAATTCCCGTGGCGGCCGTTTCGCCAGTTGGAAGCGATGCACGAAGCAGAATCAGATTGCCCGTCGGGTACAGGTGCCTGACCATTGATTCCACTCGCGACTGCGGGTAGGTGGGAGCGAGTCCGCGGCGAGCAAACGCCAGAGAAACCTGCGAGTAGTACTCCTGCACAAACTGCGAATCATTGGAATCAACCTCAGAGACAACTACCCCGGATCGAAGGCTCTTCCTCATGTCACGTCGACCGTTCTTGGTCATTCCCAACAGCAGCTGCTCATCATCAGTTTGTAGGTCAACCACGAGGCCATTGAGCGGGGTCGACTTGAACCCCGGTGGGACTACTCCCCGTGTGCAGCGCTGATCCAAGACCTCTAGATGTGCGCATTTGAGGTCGCTCGTGGCGTACTGCGCAAGACCCGTCACAGCAGAATCTATGAGTGCATCGTCAACAAGGTTGAAGCCCATATGCGCTGTGGTCCAGCCGCGCATCGGACTACCGAGGATTCTCAGACCAAAGCGCTGTACCGTCGCTCCCGTAAACCACCCGACTGCTTCGCCCGCGTTGAAGATCTGAAGAACGATGGGTTGTGCACCTTGCGTTTCTGCAAGAAAAGCCAACCACGCTTTGGTCTGATGGACGGTCCGATCAGCAAAGCTATCTAGTTCGGCCCAAGGCACGTTTGCCAACGGGACCTGCTCGAACCTCATGTCCATCTCAGCTCGCGTTCTGATCGTGGGTGGCCACTCTCGGCCCAAAGCGTGAGCGATCACGAACCCGATCGATCATCCAGTTACGCTCCAATTTGGCACGCTTGCGAACGCTCAGGCTGGGGCACCCGTCGCTGTTTCGGACAGCATCCAACAGTGTCGAAACGGGAACATACCAACCTCCCCGAGCGGCCAGATCAGTCATCGCTGTGACGAACTCTGGCTCAAGTCGACCTCGCTCACCGACAAAGTCCAAACCGAAATGCGTATACAGAATGCACACTCCCCCGCTTTCTTCGAGTCGGTCAAGGCGATCAGGCCGCAGTCGCTGCAAAAACTGCTCCAAACGCGGTGCATGCGAGGAGGTAAACCAAGCGTTCACATACGCCCGAGACGGGTCATGATGAAGAATCGGTCCAACGGAGCGCAAATCAGTCTCAGCGAAGCTAAAACCACGCCAGTAGTCAATCCGTTCGGCGCACAGATCTCCCCAGAAATACGGGCTGGTTGGGTCTTCCCCGGAGAACTGAGGCCGATCTGGTTGCAGCATTTTTTGAGCGAAGCGATATGCAGCCGAAGAAACGCCACTGACTCGAGCAGCACCTGCGTACAGGGCCTCTGCATTTGCTGCGTGATCGGCGCCGCAACGCGGTGGATGGCCAAAGTGTTTCTCAAATGCCTCTAGGGCAGCGAGTGTTTGTTCTCTTGTGGAACTGTGATCAGTAGCGTTGTGATACCCAATCTCATGGCCCTGTGTTTGCAATTCCAGGACCCAGTCCAGATAGGCAGGTTCGGCGCAGGTTGACCCACCGGTGGTGAAGTGCGGCCCTGGGTCATCTACCCATACCGACTTGGTAATGGCAAAGCCCAACTCGTTCAACAACTGATACACCTGCGGCCCGTTGTGGAGTGTGGTCCGGTCAGTGTCATCAAAAATACTGAAGGCAAATTTGTAGCCCGGCGGAAAGATCCGGCTACTCGTTTCCTGCCCTTTCGGAGTCATGTGCTCACCGACTCGCCACGTGGACAAGTGCCTGAAACCAAGCGGGCGCAAGAACGGCAACGTCATGATGAGCCTGCACATACTCGTGTAGTCGCTCGCCCATCTCTTCGGCCATTGCCGGAGAGTCCAACACTTGTTGAACAGCACCCACAAACCAACGCAAACTCTGAGTTCCGCCGACTAATCCGCGGCCATCGGCTAAGAGTTGAGGAAGCCCACCGGTGGGCATAGCCACGACTGCACGGCGATAGGCACCGGCTTCAAGCGCAACTAGCGGCAACGGGTCCTCACGGCTCGGCACCACAAACACATCGGCACAAGACAACAGCGGCCAAGGATCAGCTTGTTCTTCAAACCAAGTGACTGGGTCGAATCGACCGATGGCCGTGGCATCTGATCCGCTCGGTTTGCCACCCACCCATCCCACACGAGCAGCGCTTTGATCGCGCCGCAACTCGTGAGCCACTGCTGCGAGCCTGTCAGTCCCCTTTCGCCATCCGGGGGTTCCAGCACCGAGCACCCACTGCTCGCCAACAGCGCCGGGCTGAACAAGATCCGGGCCAGCAGGATCTGCCTCAACAAGATCCGGGCCAACAGGATCGGGCCCAACAGAATCAGGCGGGGCAGAACTCGGTAGCTGCACGCAGCCCGGCATCATCATAATTTTCTTGAGATCTGCTCCACGGTGCTGTGCAAGCTGACCCACGGGTTCGCTCACCACCATCACCTGCTGCGCTCTCTGAAACGCCGCAGCTTGGTTTTGCACAGGGATCGAGCGGTCTAATGCGGTGCCAAGCTCATGAAGATGCACAACTACGGGCACGTCACTGCCAACAACTTCTACAACAGGCCACGCTCCTGCCCCGTGAACCAGAACAACATCTGGGTTTTTCTGGCGCGCCAACTTTGCTCGCCAAGCGGTGTTACGAACCAGCTCACCCGAGCGACCCATGCCCAACGTGAGCAAACCAAGTGAGGCCACAGCATGCGCCGAGCGGCGATCCATCGGCTCGAGGACTGTGACCGAAGCGCATAGGGGGGTGAGTTCGCTCAACAACGGCCCACCAAAAATCGCCACGACATGAACCTGGGCTCGTTGGGTCGCAGAGACCGCTCGCAGCAGTCGTGTCAGCAAGACAGGAACCCCCGTCCGAGAAAGGTCATGGACTGCAATCCAGATTGTGGGTTCTTGGGCCCTCGGCAACTCGGCGCTCATTGAGTCACCGTCTGCCAAAGAACGGGGGCCATGTGTTGCACAAGATGGGTCGCCCCTACCCAGTCAGCGAGCTGGCTTCCTATCAGCTCCCGACGCTGGGAGTTCTCCAAAAGGGAAGCTACGGCTGCACTCATCCCGAGAGTGTCTCCAATCGGCACGATCAACTCTGGGTGATCAACAGCGCTCAGCATGTCGATGACTCCGCCCGACTCGAAAGCGACAACTGCTTTGGCAGCAGCAGCAGCCTCTAAGACAGACAGAGGGAACGGATCTTCGATAGCAGTACTTACAACAAGGTCGGCAGCTGCGATATAGCTAGCCGAGTCTTCCTGAGTCGGAAGCAGCAACACCGTGTCAGCCAGGTTTGAGTTGGCTAGGTCATGCTCCGTCTCGGCCCAAACAGAGCTGTTGCGTTCGCCACCCAGCCACACACCAAGGGGCAGTCTTGGATGATCGGCAAGGGTCGACATCAGATCCACGAAACGCTCGGGCCCTTTTCTGTGACTCATCGCTCCAACGTTGAGGATTACGGGGCGGTTTGTGCCGCCAGACATGCGCTTGCGTGCCGCTGCCATAGCAGCTGGAGTGGGGTTGGGCCTCTCGATGAACTCCTCAATCACAGTCACCTTGCTCGCATCCACGCAGAGTCTGTCCACCAACATCGCCGCAACTGCTTCACTTGCGGCGATGAAACGGTCCACGGAGTCCAAAAGGCTGCTGCGATTGGCAAGCGACGCAGGAAGGATGCGTTGAGCTACCCCATCGAGCTCATGCACATGGCAGACCAAGCGAGCTGTCATTGTGGTTGTCGAGGCCCTGTCCGCAAGTAGTTTCGCTGTACCCAACGAGGCGAGCGTGTTAGCAACCACAATCGGAGATGCTGCGACGCTACGAAGTCCGACTCCTACAAGGGTCTGTGGCATGTGCAGGGGATGACCAAGTGAACTCGTCACTGATGCAATGACCTCACTGCCAGTCAAGACTCGCGAGCTCAGCACCTGCGTGGGCACCACAGCTTGATAGTCGGCCAGCATTGGCCCGCCAGCTAGGAGTACGAGCTGCACACCCTCGATTTCCTCGGTCTGCAGCCAGCGAAGGAACGAGTACAACATCACGGGCGCGCCGGTACGGCTTGCATCATGGCCCACGAAAGTGACCGTGGGTCCTGCACCCGCTCGCTTCACGAGAGAATCAATCGGCAGATGGGGCACTCACTGCGTGCGCCTTGATCTGATCAGACTCATCCGCAACGCGACTTCCGTACGAGTACGAAAGTTTGCCGCCGAGCCAACCACCCACCAACAAAATGGCCACACCCACAACGCTCAGCACTAGAGCAACCGTGGGAGTTCCGTTGAGGTATTGATCCGGATCGGCTCGACGCACAAAGAAGCCAACGATGAAGCACAACAGCACAACATCCATCAGTATCAGGTGGCGTGTGGCAACGGCATGAGCGCGGGTTCCCTTGGTAAGCCGCCGGTAATCGATCAGCCCAAACAGCGAGGCGAAGAGTCCACTCACAATCCCGATCAACGACAGCCAGACTGCGGGACGACCATAGGCCCGACCCTCGAGCGTGACCGAAGCAATATCAAATGCGAGTGTGGCGACAAAGGCACCAATAGGAATAGTGACCAACATCGGGTGTATCGGGTGCCCGTAGGGCCCTGCTGCAGCAGTGCCAGGCTGGTGCGCTGCGCGCATTGACCGCTCTGCCTGCTCTTTGTCCGGCTCTGCGTCCGGCTCTGCGTCCGGCACTGCGTCCTGCACGGTTTCTGGATCTGCTATTGGATCTGAATCCTCTGCGGGCGGTTCAACTTCATCAGACACATCATTTCCCATGATTCCCCCACTGCAGTGCTGTCGGTTTGAGTTGGTTGCCCTTTATTGTTGCCGATCCGGCTACTCCAGTGCGCTATGCAGCAAACTTTGGGTATGGATCAGCCCTCAGCAGCAGAAGAGTTCTGGAGTCAGGACTCTCAGGTTGAGGCGTTTTCTAAGAACTCAGATGTGCTTCTCTACGAGTCAGATCTGATCGCCGAGGCCATCGCTGCCGCTTCGACAACGGGTGAGGTCAAAGAAGTACATGCTGTTGGTGTGGGTACCGGCAGAGAGTTGCCCGCAGTTCGCGCCTTGCTACCAGAGGCCAAAATCTCTGCTTGGGATGTATCTGAGCCAATGGTTCAGGCCTGCTCGGCATTTGTTCAAGATCAGGGCCTCACGAACATCAGTGTTGGTCAGGCAGACATTGTGGATCTGAGTAGCCACGGCACCAACGCAGACTTGGTAGTGCTACTGAATGCGATTCTCTGTTATGTCAACACTCCCCAAGACCGGCGCCGCGCCCTGTTGGCACTGCATGGTTTACTTCGCTCTGGAGGAACCATCGCAGTAGTGGTTCATCAACCGAACAGCCGCCCCGATTGGGCCATGTGGTTTGGCTTTCGGTCCCTGCTGTGCCGCCTCTCGCTCGCAGAGGGCTCGAGCGGAGACCGCCGAATCAGTCACGGAGATTCCACCATGTTGTTTCACCACTTCCGGCCGACTGAGTTGCGCAGATTGCTCACAGAGTCAGGGTTTGAGCACATACGGATTCGCTCACTGCGAACTTGGTCGCGTGAGACGGGGCACAGAATCCCGTGGCGATCACCAAACCCGCTGATGGTGACTGCTGTTCGTTCCCAGAGATAGCAACTCAGGGATGCATCGAGTAGTAGCTACCGAAATGATGCGATCAGTTCGTTCGCTCCGCCTGTAGGGTTGGCTCTCATGGGGAACGATCTGAGATGAAAGTAGTAGTCACTGGCGGCGCAGGGTTTATCGGTGCAAACCTCTGCCGCGCTCTGGTTCAGTCCGAAGAAGTAGATCAGGTTCTTGTACTTGACGATGTCTCTACGGGGTTCTGGTCGAACCTTGACGGGGTGCCGGTTGATCGCGTCGAGGGCAGCATCTTGGACCGTGAGACGCTCCAAGATTGCCTACAGGGCGCCGACTCGGTAGTGCACCTTGCAGCTCGGCCGTCGGTACCCCGGTCGATTGCACAGCCAGTTCCATCGCATGAGGCAAACGCCACGGGCACGATGAATGTGCTCGAGGCAGCTCGGACAGCGGGAGGATGCCAAGTCATTGTTTCCTCCTCTTCCTCTGTGTACGGGGCAAACCCGACCTTACCGAAGCACGAGGATCTAGCTCCGCGCCCGATGAGCCCCTACGCGGCATCAAAGCTGGCTGCAGAGTCATACACGCTTGCGTGGCAGCACAGTTATGGGATGCCCACAGTAGCGTTCAGATTCTTCAATGTGTTTGGCCCATTGCAGGCTGCGGGCCATGCCTACGCAGCAGTGGTACCAGCTTTCATTTCGGCAGCACTCGCCGGCGAGCCACTCGTTGTTCACGGTGACGGCAGTCAGTCCAGAGACTTCACTTATGTAGAGACTGTCTGTGGGGTGCTCACAGATGCTGTTCTGCGGCGGGTATCGAGCCCTGATCCAACCAATCTGGCATTCGGAACCCGAACCACCTTGCTCGAAGTGATTGCGCTTCTTGAAGAGCTCCTAGAGCGACCACTAGAGGTGCAGTTCACGCAAACCCGTGCCGGCGATGTGCCACACTCTCAGGCAGCGAACGACCGGCTGCGAGGGCTGTTCCCAGATATCCAGCCCGTTGACCTTCGAACTGGCCTCGCTGCCACCATTGCCTGGTTCAACACCTTGAGCAATACGCAAACCCGCTAGCCGCAGATGGGCCGGCTCGCTCGCGCTAAGCCAGCACTGTCGTACTAAGCGAGCACTGTCGTACTAAGCGAGCACTGCCTGACTAGGCCGACTCTTTCTCAGTCTCGACCTGCGAGCGTCTTGGGTACTCAGAGCGGATCGAGCGAACGTCGATCACTGGGTCAACTAGGAACGGGTCTTTGAAAGCCGCAACAGTAGGGCTCATCGCCGGGACCTCTACCCGCTGAATCATTGGGTGCTCCGAAGCCGAGGGCATCTCATCGGGCGAGAACAGAACCTCGTGCATCTTCTCGCCAGGGCGAAGTCCCGTGTAGACAATCTCTACGCTGCGGTCACACTCTGCGATCAAGCGCCGGGCAAGATCAGCAATCTTGACTGGTTCTCCCATGTCGAGCACGAGGACCTCTCCGTCATGAGAGAGCGCTCCCGCTTGGATAACTAGCTCACAGGCCTCTGGGATCGTCATGAAGAATCGGGTGACCTCGGGATGGGTCACGGTAATAGGACCGCCCTGTGCAATCTGCTCACGAAAGAGCGGAAGCACCGAACCCCTGCTGCCCAAGACGTTGCCAAACCGGACGCTCAGGTAGGTACCGCCGTTTTCTCTTCCGGCGTGCGAGGTCAGTTGCTCTGCAATGCGCTTGGTTTGGCCGAGTACCGAAGAAGCGTCAGCTGCTTTATCTGTCGAGATATTCACGAAACGATCTACTTCAAACTCGCCAGCAAGCTCGAGCAGGTTCTGCGTACCCCATACGTTGGTCTTCCAACCTTCCTCAGCATGCATCTCTAACAGCGGAAGGTGTTTGAGCGCCGCTGCATGAAACACAACCTCTGGCCGATGCTCTTCAAATACCTGCTGAAGGCGGCCACGGTCACGAATGCAGCAGACCACAAGGTCACGGCTGTCGAGCAAGCCACGGCCTTCAATAGAGATCTGCACGGCCTGAAGTGCCGACTCGTCTCGGTCCAACATGACGAGAGACTCGGGAGCAAAGCGGTGAATCTGACGGCAGAGTTCCGATCCGATCGAACCGCCAGCGCCCGTCACGAGAATCCGCTTGCCGGTGAGGTAACCAGCCACTGACTCGATGTCTAGGGAGAGCTCCCGACGACCAAGTAGATCGGCCTCGGTCAGGGGGCGAATATCGCCCACATTCACTCCGATGCCAAACATCTCATCAACAGGGGGAAGGATGAGCGTGTGAAGCTGTAGTTCATCCGCACGCTTTGCGACGTCTCGAATGAACTCACCCGAGGCCGAGGGGATGGCGATGATGATGTGGCGAGCGCCAGTTTGCTCAACTGCCTTTGCAAGTGAAGAACGGTCGCCGCACACCTTCACACCCTTGATACGCAAATTGCGCAGATCGGGGTTGTCGTCAATGACTGCAACGGGGTGATACGGACCAGCCTTGATCATTGCGGTGACCACCTGCAAGCCACCTGATCCGGCTCCGATCACAATAATTGGCAGACGATCATCACCCTCTACCCGAGTCCACTTCTCTAGCTTCTGCCGCCAGACCAAGCGTCCAAGACACATAATTCCCAGGGCCACGAACCCTGAAACGATTGCAGCGCTGACTGGGATTGGTCGAAGACCAGGGCTGAATGCGTCAGCAGCGGCAACTAAGAGCGTCACCATTGCCACGACCTTGAGGGTACCGAGTACCTCATCAAAGGTTCCGTATCTC
>WLJI01000004.1 GCA_009701845.1 Actinomycetota bacterium | reverse complement strand
GATCTTTTCTGCCTCAATGCGAGCAGCTCGAGCATCAAGGTTCTTGGCTACCTTGGCTCGTTTAGCCGTCTGCCCGCGCATTGAGTTTGCCCGCTGAGACAGCCGGGTTATCTCCTTCTCTTGGCGATCGACGAGTTTGCCAACTCGCTCCTCTTCAATCTCGCGAGCTACCAGATATTTTGTATACGAGCCGCGATACTCAACAATGGTTCCAGCGGCATCCTCGGCTTCACGATCTAGGTGAATCACTCGAGTGATTGCATCGTCTAATAGGCCCAAGTCATGGCTAATCACGATGAGTGCGCCACGATACGCACGCATGTAGTTCAACAACCAGTCCCGTGCATCTGCATCTAGGTGATTGGTGGGCTCGTCTAGCAACAACAATTCGCTACCAGCAAACAAAATGCGAGTGAGTTCCAAACGCCGGCGCTCACCGCCAGAAAGCGCGCCGATGTGTAGGTCTAGGCGATCAGGTTTCAGCCCTAGGCCATCAGCAATTTTTCGCGCCTCTGACTCAGCCGAGTAACCGCCGAGCGATTCAAAATGCTCATGGGCCGCCGAGAACTGCTCGATATTTTCTGAAGATGGGTCTGCTTCGAGCGCAACGGTCATCTTCTCAATACGGTCCATTGCCTCATCGAGCCCACGGCCAGATAACACGTGCAATAAGCACCCCGTGTCGGGTGGGGTGTGATCGCTACGAGGGTCCTGTGACAGGTAGCCCGTGGCCGGTGAGCGGGTAACTGTGCCCGAGATGGCTTCAGTTGCACCGCCAAGGACACGAAACAGCGTTGTCTTACCGGCGCCATTGCGACCCACAAGGCCAACCTTGTCACCAGCGCGTACCTCAAATGAGGTAGCAGTCACGATGGTTTTATTCTCGATCTCGACCGTTAGGTCGCGAACTATCAGCGTCATCGTGAACTCTCTTAAGAAACTTGCCCGTGCAGGGAGTCTCAAGTATCGCTCACTTAGGTGGTTGCGGTCAGACTCAGCCCTCGCGAGCCATATTGGTAAACAGCGTGCAATAGTCCAAAAACACCAGCCGAGTGGTTCCAGTCGGGCCTGAGCGGTGCTTCGACACGATCACTTCTGCGGTGTCCTTATCTCCAGAATCAGCGTTGTAGACCTCATCTCGGTACAGAAACATCACTACGTCTGCGTCCTGTTCGATTGAGTTGTGAACGATCACTCCGTTGGCCACAAAGTTATGCGTCCCGAGCACCGTGGCGTCATAGACCTGGCGCTCCCCTACCGGCGTGATCTCAACGACCTCGTCCCAAAACACGTCTGATTCAGCCAGCGCTGCAAGCGATTTGGAATCCGTCGCCTGAGCAATTCGCTCAAGACGCGACCTGCTCGAACACCTTGGCCGCGATTCGGTTCCCAATAAATAGCCTCCGCAGTATTTCTCGCCGAGCGCTACGGCAAGTTGACGCAAGGTCATCTCTGCGTGATGAAGTTCATCCACAATCAGGTCACGAACCTCGGCGGGGATGGTGTCGACATTGGGGTTAGACGTGACGTGGCTCAGAGCTTCAATCGCGGCGTCTGCGCAAGCTCCTCGTTGCCCGGCGACACCGATCCGCGTTAAGAAGCTGTGCTGATGATCAGCGCCGTGAATCCACAATCGCCAGCGCGGCTTGTTGGGTCCGATATTGGTGATACGGCTGAGAATCCCGAAACGCAACAGCAGCATCTGTAGATCGTCAATCAATTGCCGGTGAGGGCTAGTAGCAGTTAACCGAACGAGGGGTCGACCACGAAGCTCCCCTAGGCCGAGCGAGCCAATGAAGCCAAACAACTCAGAGATCACTCCTGCGAGTTGATCATCGGCGAGCGAGAACACAGCAGAATCCACTGCCCCAGCAGACTTGGAACCTTGAGCCAACTGCTCAAGGCACTCGGCTGAAACTGAGTGCAGCTGTTCGGGCGTCGCGATGCGGCGGGGCGAGGCTATCCGACTGCCCACTGCTAGCTCATCCAAGCGCTGCCAGCCCTTTACGGTTCGGAAGGGATGATTTGCAGTAGCAACCACCTCTCGACCAGAGCCAAGCCGCAGCCGAAATGCCTCTTTGGTGCCGCTGGAAAACGCATGAGTCATCGTGGCGGGCACCATTTTGTACTCTTCGTTCAAGCTCCAAACAGGAACCTCCGCCTCGTTGGATTCGAGCAGCTCTCCTAGAGTTACCTCGGTGTTGGTATCAGCACGCAGCACGCGTGTTTCTGCAATCAGACAGCCCGACTCGCGAAGGTCTGCAAGCATCGGACGCTTGTCAGCGCGTTGCTCCAATTGCCGCGAGAGCTGAGAGAGCGCCATGACAGGAACCTCAAGCTCGCGAGCCAGAATCTTTAGCCCACGGCTAATCTCCGACACTTCAACTTGGCGGCTCTCTGCAGACCCCCTGCCAGACATGAGCTGCAAGTAGTCCACGACGATCAACCCAAGTGGCTGATCAAGTCGGTCCTGCAGGCGACGAGCCTTCGAGCGAATCTCGGTCACTGTCAGAGCCGGATTGTCATCAATCCAGAGCTGTCCTTCGCCGAGTCGGCCCATAGCCTTGGTGATCTTCGTCCAGTCAGAATCAGTGAGACGCCCGGTTCGCAGCTTGGTTGCATCGATGCGTGCCTCCGAAGCGATGAGTCGCTGAGTCAGTTCTAAATGGCTCATTTCAAGAGAAAAGAACAGCACGGGTCGCTGCTCGCGAACGGCAGCATGAGTTGCCAAGCCCAAAGCAAAAGCCGTCTTACCCATAGCCGGGCGAGCGCCCACCACAATGAGTGCACCAGGCTGCAGACCAGCAAGCTGAGTGTCAAGGTCGATATAGCCAGTTGGGGTTCCTGTAACAGAGTCACCGCGCTCAAAGAGTTTTTCGAGCTGCTCCAAGCTTGCGTCAAGCAAAGGAGCTAACGGAGAGAGAGAGTCGGTGGTTCTGCGCTGAGCCACCGCAAACATCATGCTTTCGGCCGAGTCAATTGTCTTTTCAATATCGTCGAGGGGCGAATAGCCAAGCTCGGCAACATCATTTGCCGTCATAATCAGCTTGCGAAGCAGAGCCTTCTCTTCGACGATCTTCGCGTAGTGAAGCGCGTTGGTAATCGCTGGGGTTCTCGCCTGCAAGGTAATGAGCGTGCCTGACCCACCAACTGCATCAAGGACGTCGGCTTGGCCGAGTTCGTCGGCAACAGTGACCGGGTCGACACCTTGGCCTGCTCCGTAGAGTGCTTGGATGGCATCAAAGATGTGCCGATGCGCTGGCCGATAGAAATCATCGGAGGTAACTACATTGGTTACAGCCGAGATTGCTTGTTCGCTCAGAAGCATGGCTCCAAGCAATGACTCTTCGGCTTCGATGCTATGAGGTGGTACTCGGAGGCGTGTTACGTCTCCACGATTCGATGATTCTGCCATTGAGATACATCTTGGTCGGAGTTGCCTGTGGGTAGCTAGTGCCTTAACCCTGAGAATTTCCTGTGGAAATGCTGTGGGTAGAGGCCACACCCTGTGGAAACGCTGAGCGTCACAGGATGTGGCCCAAAGCCGGAGTTAACCGGCAACTACCTCGATCATGATCGGGAACTGCACATCGGTATGCAACCGAGCAACAGCCTGATGTGATCCAACTTCTTTGATGTGCTCTTCAATCACGATGTCTTTACGATCCAAAGTGATCCCGGTTTGGTCAAAAATGGCCACTACCAATTCGGCCTCGGTAACCGAGCCAAACAGACGACCGGTGTCTCCGGCTTTGGCTACAACCTCGATCTTCTTTGAAACAAGCTTCTTCGCGATCTCTTCTGCTGACTCGCGATTCTTGGCATCTTTGACGTCGCGTGAGCGACGCATAGCGCCGGCCTGCGCAACAGCGCCGTCAGTTGCAAGAAACGCAAGCCCACGGGGCTCGAGATAATTGCGCACATAGCCCTTTGACACCTCGACGATGTCTCCACGCTTACCAAGTCCAGAAACGTCAGAACGAAGGATGACTTTCAGATCGCTCATTCTTCTCCTCCGGTTGTCTCTGCACTAACTGCTACTGACTCAGTTGCATCAATGTCGATCTCGGTGAACTCTGAGGCTGACTCGCTCGGCGCAGTGCTCTGCTCAGAGGAGTCCTCGGAGCGGTCGCGACGTTCACGGCGATCATCACCGTCGCGATCACCTCGGCTGCTCCGCCCACCACGCTGGGTTGTGACGCGGTTTGCATACGGGATCAGCGCCATCTCGCGAGCATTCTTGATTGCCATAGCAATAGCACTCTGCTGCTGAACGTCGTTACCCGTTACGCGACGAGCGCGGATCTTGGCACGGTCGGACACAAACCTGCGAAGCAGATTGACGTCTTTCCAGTCCACATACTCGACCTTTTCTGAATTTAGGATCGAGACTTTCTTTTTAAACTTGCGCCCGTTGTCTTTACCTTTCGGGCTGCGTTTTGGCTGTGTCTTTGCCATTAGAACGGCTCCTCATCATCGCTATATCCGGCAGCGGGGGGCTCCTGTGCCGGGGGCGCCGAGTCAAACCCGCCACCACTGCCGCCTTCGCGACGTTCGTTTTTGCTTACTTGGGCAGTAGCCCAGCGCAGGCTGGGACCAATCTCATCGGCCACGACCTCGACCTTGGAGCGCTTGGACCCATCTTTAGGATCTTCCCAGGAGCGTTGATCTAAACGCCCTGAAACCATGACCCGAGTGCCTTTGGTGAGTGACTCGCTGGCGTTTTCCGCCAACTCTCTCCAACAGACGACATCGAAGAACGAAACTTGCTCTTCCCATTCGTTCGTCTTTTGGTTACGCCAGCGGCGGTTCACTGCGAGACCGAAGTTTGCAACTGCCGCCCCGTTTGGGGTGAAGCGCAACTCTGGGTCTCGTGTGACGTTGCCAATCAGCTCGACTGTATTTCCGTTTGCCATAGTGTCCTCCTCGTTATCAGCTCGCCGGTGTCAGCAAGCCACGCTTTGTGGCTTCTGAGTCCGGCAAGCGGTAAATTTTGTGGCGGACGACCTCGTCCGCAAGACGGAGGAAACGATCAATCTCATCAAGATTGGGCGCCTGAGTAACGATCTCTAGGACCGAGTAGACACCTTCTGATTTGTGATTGATCTGATAGGCGAAACGTCTGCGGCCCCAGTGGTCAACTGTAGGAACAGTTCCACCTTCGGCCTCGATCATCTCTTTTGCCTTAGTGATGATGCCCTTGCCAACAACGTCATCAACGTCTTGGTCAATAATGATCATCAATTCATAAACGCGAGTAACCACGTGCAATCCTCCCTATGGACCTCGGCAGAACGCCTTGAGGGTCCTGCGATCTGCAGGACAGGGTGTTTCTGTAGCCACTCCGTTTCGGACCCTGCGAACAGGGCTTCAGCGGAGCGGACATTCAACTGTAGTGATCACTAGGGGGTGACCGCCAACTGCGGAATGTCTCAAGCGAAATACCGAGGTGAAAAACAGTCTGGTCTGACCCTGTGACAGTAAAGATTGCGGGTGCTCTACGAGGGCTGTGAACCGTACAGCGACAAAGCCTCAGCTTGTTGTTCGGAGAGGTGATAGCTCTCGGAGTCGTCGGGGAAACAACCAGATCGAACATCTTCGGCAAACTGACGAACCGCTACAACGGCATCAGACTTGAGTGATGCATATTTGCGAACAAACTTCGCAGGGACCCGATCCTCGAGACCCAATAGATCATGAAAAACCAGAACCTGCCCATCGCACTGGCGACCCGCACCAATGCCAATCGTGGGGATATCTAGCGATTCGGTCACCATCCGCGCTACCTCGTCTGGGACTCCTTCTAATACGATGGAGAAACACCCAGCGTGCTGCAAGGCCTTGGCATCAGCAAGTAACTCAAGTGCTGCTTCAGACTTGCGGGCTTGCACTTTGTAACCGCCCATTGCGTGAAGCGACTGTGGAGTGAGGCCCAGATGGCCCATCACGGGAATCTCAGCAGAGATCAGGGCTTCAATCATCGGCAAGCGTTTGCGGCCGCCCTCAAGCTTCACTGACTGCGCTCCCGCACGAATCAGTTCTGCTGCATTACGCACCGTTTCTTCCACCGAGATGTGATAGCTCATCCAAGGCAGATCGGCCACGATCAGCGCCGAGGGACGGGCCCGAGCCACAGCGGCGGTGTGATGCGCAATATCCGCAACCGTTACCTGAAGCGTGTCTTCGTACCCGAGCACAACCATCGCCAGGGAATCACCGACCAAAATCATGTCGACTCCGGCTTCATCGGCAATCCGTGCGCCAGGCGCATCGTAGGCAGTCACCATCACTAGCGGCTGTGCTGCACTCGACGAGCCTGCACTCGAAGAGCCAGGCACCGCTAAACAGTGATCGCGAATTGCAGGAACAGTTGTCCGTTTGGAAGTAGCCATCACTGGTTCTCCTTGTTCAGGTTGTTCAAGTCCAGCGCCCCATGGCTGCCGGCCGTCAAATTTGAGTGTATGGCAAACTTGTCAAACTGCCAAGCAAATCTTACGGAGTCGGCGCGGGTGCAGCAGTTGGTACCGGCGGCGGTGCAACCGTTGTTGCTGGGGCCGAAGTCGTAGGTGGTGCCACCGTGGTACTCGGCAAAGGCTTCGGTGCAACAGTGCTAGCTGGCAGCTTTGGCGTGCTCGTTGAAGTGGAGCTTCCCGATCCCGCACTGACAGCCGTGCTACTCGTGACTGCTCCCGGAAGACTGCTCGTGGTTGTAGAACGCATACCAGTAAGCCGTTGGTTCAAAATCCGCTTCCCAAAATCAGCATCCGGGAACTGACAGGCCTCGTCGCCTTGAGTGGCAGAAGACATGAACTGTCGCCAGATTTCTGCCGGCACCGTTCCACCAGACACTTCTTTGCCCCTATAGGTCTTCATGGGTTTGGGCTGTTCGTAACCCATCCAAACAGCCGCCGTCAGATGACAGGTATAGCCAGCAAACCAAGCATCTTTTGAGTCAGTAGTCGTCCCAGTTTTGCCTGCGGCAACAACTCGGAGTGAGGCTGAGTGTCCTGTGCCCTTGGTCAATACACCTGACAGGACCGAATTGACCGTATCTGCCACGCCTTCGTCAATGACCTGTTCAGACTTCACATCTTGTTTCGCATCAAAAAGCACGACGCCCGCTGAATCTTCAACTCGGCGGATCACATACGGGGGGGTGTGTTTTCCACGGTCGGCGAACGTTGAGTACGCCGAGGCCATATCGAGCACCGACACCTCTTCCGTGCCAAGAACAAGGGCGTACTGAGGATCTAACTCAGAAGTGACCCCGAGCCGGTTCGCCATCTCGGCAACGCGATCAGGAGTAACAAGGTTGACCATGCCGGCGTAGACCGTGTTGGAAGACTTCCATGTGGCTTCTTCAACGCTGAGCACGCCAAGGTCAGACTTGCCAAAGTTCTGCGGAGACCACAATTTGCCCGGCTCAGTAAACACCCCAGGGAATTGCGTGGTGGGCGGTGACCGGAAAGCGGACTCAACGGAGTAACCGTCCTCAATAAAGGCCGCTAGGGCAAAGGGCTTAAAGGTGGACCCTGGCTGGCGTCCAGAACCGCCGCCTTCTTTCCCAAGGGCAAGATTTACCTTTTTCTTGGCAAAGTCTGTTCCGCCCACCATGGCTCGGACTTGTCCCTTTTCATCAACAGCGACAAGGGAACCAGAGGGCCCATCTGCCCTACCGAGAGTTCCGGTTACAGCTTTATACGCATCCTCTTGCATCTCTGGGTCGTAGGTGATGTACACCCTGAGGCCTTGCGTCTCGGCTCCGGGGCCAAACCTCTGACGCAACTGCTTTCGAACCAAAGACACCCAGTACTCAGAGCCATAGTCGGCATAACGAACCTGCCCTAGATCGGTCTTCTCGGCTGGGCGAGGCAAAATGGTCATGGTCTGAGCATCGCCGTTGGTATCGGTCGGACTCGAGACCCAAGGCACCGCATCTGCAGCCTCGGCCTGGGCTTGAGTGATGTACCCCTCAGAGACCATGCCGTTCAAAACCGTCTTACGGCGGCGAGTTGCCTCTTTTGGATCTCGTGTTGCCTCAGCACTTTCCGGCGAGCGAATCAAGCTCGCTAAGTACGCCGCCTGATGAACCTGCAGGTTCTCTACGCCGATTCCAAAATACGCCCGACTAGCTGCCTCGACGCCGTAAGCTCCGCGGCCAAAATAGATCTCGTTGAGGTAGCGAGTGAGGATGTCTCGTTTGTCGAGCTCCCCTTCAAGCTTGACTGAAAGCACCCCCTCTTTCAGCTTGCGGGTGAGCGTGCGCTCAGAGGTCAGGTAGGTCAACTTCACGTACTGCTGAGTGATAGTTGAACCACCCTGTTTAGATTTGCTTGATCCCAACAGGGATTGGTACACGGCCCTTGTTAGGCCCGCAGGATCAATTCCTCCGTGATCAAAGAAGTTGCGGTCCTCTGCAGACAGCACTGCCTGAACCAAAACCGGAGGGAGCTGTTCGTAATCAACATTTACTCGAGCTTCGGTGGCCGACAGCTTTGCCATCGAATTCTGAAAATCACAGTCGTTGTTTTCTACGTTGATATCGCACACAAAGGTGGTCTCCATAGACCGTTTTGCAGGCGGAAGTTCAATCGTGCTCAAAGCCATCCATAACCCGCCGAGCGAAACGACCATAAGGACCAGCACCACGTACGCAGGCCGGCGGAGTCGCCAGAGGAAGCTGCGTGATGAGGACATCGCTACATTCTGGCCTGTGGAAGCGAAAAGGTCCCATCTCAGCTGAGGGTGCAATCAGTTAGCTAGCTAATTGGCGAGACTTCTAACAGATGATTCCAGCGGCATGAGGTACAGACCTCGACGCTATAACAGCGTCGATTTGCTCGCTCCGAGGCGAGTTTCTTTAGTTCTGCTCGAGTTTTTACTACTCGACCGCCCGCTGGCAGCCTTGGCCCAAAAACAAACTTCACGACGCGTAGGGTGGATTCGTCACAAACCGGACAGGACACCGTCGAACGCTGAGAACAGTGCAATGCAATGCGCATCAGTTCAGAGTGCGCATCGCACACATCGGATCGAGAGAGTTCCCCTGCGCGGTAACGAAAGAGCAGCTGCCGCCGAGCGAAGCGATAGTCGACACTCCCAGGGGCTTTCCCTGGGCGACCAGAGGATTCGGGCTGAAGAAACGGCACCCTTACTACGCTACTGCTCGTCGGGGCATCCGCGGGTCAGCGCGGATCCTCCGACAGACTTTGCAGCGATGTCTGATTCGAGCTCAAAAGCCCCCCTCCCGCTGCGCCACCCGTCCGCAGGCAACCTTGATTCCCGGCCAACCCTGTTACGCGAGGGCGACGGACCAACCCCACTGCCAGCTGCGAGCTTCCCACATGGCTCCGAGGCTCCCTTAGACAACGTCAGGTTCGCACCCGATGTCGACGACAGTATTTTGAATCGACTCGTTGGATCAGTAGGGCCGCTCGAAGGCAAGCGTGTCTTAGACCTAGGTTGCGGAGCAGGTGGCTCATCTTTGGCACTGGCACGCAAGGGAGCCCATGTCATAGCAGTTGAAGGATCAACCGCTCGGCTCACACAGGCCCGCGCTGCAGCCGAAATCGCACAGCTCAAAGTCGAATTCCATCACAGCGATCTTGCTGATCTGGCGTTTCAGCGGGCAGACAGTATTGACCTAGTTATCGCCGTGTATTCCTTAGCCGGGGTACAAGATCTAGGTCGAGTGTTTCGCCAACTGCACCGAATCATGAAACCAGAGGCTGCACTGGTGATGTCTCTGCCGCACCCATTCTCGCTCATGCTCGAACTCGATGCCGAAGAACAATCCACGCCATACCTCACCAGATCGGCATGGCACGACCAAGCAATTTCATGGCGAGCAAGTGGTGACGAAGGAGTCACCCATGTTCATCAAGTCAGCGAGTTGTTCACCAGTCTCATCAGAGCCAACTTTCGAGTGGACAGCATTGTTGAGCCGATTGCAGACATTGGAGCGAATGCATCGCGACCACCGAGTGTGCACTACTCGGAATTAACCGACTGGGTGCCGAGCACCCTCGTGATCCGAGCACGCAAAGAAGGAACCTGAGTCAGTCGCTAAACCTCGCTGAGCCGCTACGAGCCGCTACGAGTTTCGAACGACAACAACTGGACAGTGCGAATGATTCACCACATAGGTGGTGACTGATCCCATCAGGAGGCCCACAAAGCCGCCGCGTCCTCGTGAACCAACGACGAGCAAATCAGACTCCTTCGAAGCGGAAATCAGCAACTCGCCGGCATGGCCTTCGAGCACCTCAGTCGTCACCTCGACACCCTCTAGGTCACCGAAGTCACGCACCGTGTCAATAGCAGCACCCAACATCATGTTGGTTGCCGCAGCGTAATCAGACAGATCTGTCGTGGCCATCTCATAGCCGGTGCTCAAAATCGCGCCTGAAAAAATCGCCGTGACACGCAGGACCGATCCTCGCATCTTGGCCTCTTGTGCAGCCCAGCGAAGCGCGCTTACTGATTGCTCAGATCCATCTACTCCGACAACAATTCCAGCCATATTTACTCCTTCGTCTGCGCCTTGTCCTCAAAGCCCTGCTCAGTCAGGTTAGAGGCTAGTACCGCAGCAGGATTTTCTGGCTGTTGAGCCCACCACACATCAAGGTCTGTTACTGCCTGTTCCGGTGAGACGGGGCCTCGTTCAAGGCGAAGTTCTAACAAGTAGTTCAAGGCCCGACCTACCACCTGGCCTTCGGCAACACCGAGGTGACTCATAACCTCTTGCCCGTTGAGTTCTGGGCGAATTGACCTCAGTTCCTCCTGCTCGGACAGCTGTGCAATACGAAGTTCTAAGTCGTCGATACGTCGATTCAGCGCATCTGCTTTGCGCTGATTCCTCGTGGTGCAGTCCGCGCGGGTCAGAGCCAACAGCTCCGGGAGTAAAAGGTCGGCGTCGCGAACAAAGCGTCGAACAGCAGAGTCCGACCAGCCCATGTCATAGGTGTGAAAGCGAAGGTGGAGATACACCAGCTGCGAGATCTGCGAGACCATCTCATTGCTGAACTTGAGCGCCTTCATTCGCTCGCGAGTCATGCGGGCCCCGACTACCTCATGATGGTGAAAGGACACCCCGTTCGGGCCAATCGCCCGAGTCGCTGGCTTTGCAATGTCATGGAACAGTGCTGCTAGGCGCACGAGTAGTTCGGCTGGAGCTTGTGCAACCACAGCAATGGTGTGTGTCAGCACATCCTTGTGGCGGTGGATGGGGTCTTGTTCCAACCGCATCGCCGGCAACTCGGGAAAGAAATGCGCCGCTAAACCTGTGTCATGCAAAAAGTACAATCCGGCTGACGGATCAGCTACAACCACAAGCTTGCAGAGCTCGTCGCGGATCCGTTCGCTCGACACGATCGAAAGGCGCTCAGCCATAGCGTTCACCGCTTCGGTCAACTCGGGTACTGCTTCAAGAGAGTACGAAGAGATAAACCGAGCTGCGCGCATCATCCGGAGCGGATCATCGGAAAATGATTCCTCGGGGGCAATCGGCGTTCGCAACACGCCCGCTGCAAGATCAGACAAACCGCCAAACGGGTCGATCAAGGTTGGGTGATCACCTGTGATTTCGATTGCCATTGCATTCACAGTGAAATCACGTCTCGAGAGATCTACTTCGATATCGCTACTAAACGCCACCTGCGGCTTGCGACTGTCGGGCGAATACGTTTCGGCACGATGAGTGGTGATTTCGTAGGTGCATCCTTCGATTTCACAGCCAATTGTTCCAAAGCGCTCACCGGTTGCCCAGACTGCCGATGCCATCCCTCTGACAAGCTCTTTCACCCGTTCGGGAAGCGCATCAGTGGTCAAGTCAACGTCGTTGCTCGGATCTTGGCGGTCAAGGAGCAAATCACGAACTCTGCCCCCAACTAGGTACAGGCGTTTACCGTCTCTTTGGAAAACCTCACCGATCGCGGCGAGCGCTTCGAGTTCATCTTTTGCTCTCGCTGGAATCACTCGGCAAGGCTACCGGCGCGACCAGAGGTCTTGTGACCTATATTTAATTGCAGCGATCGGAGCGATCGGAGCCGCAGGTGCAGGAGACCTAGTTCACTACTATGAGCACCCGTCAGACCCTCAGTCTTGGAAACGAGCGGTTTCGTGTGGGCCCGTGGCACGCAGATCCCGGGATTGCCTATCTCACAGTCAAGTCAAACGTTATGGAGCCAAGTGCTGAAGGGCTGAGGGCTTGTGTGGGAACCATCCGCGATCAGGGATACTCCTCAATCATTACCGCGGCGCTTCACCCACTCGAAGCCCGGCCATTCTTTGATGCAGGATTCATAGAATATGACCGGCTACGGGTCCTCTCGCACGACCTCGGTCGAATTGGGATGAGGGTGAACTCAAAGCCGGAGAATGTTCGCATACGAAAAGCCAGACGATCAGACAGATCACTCGCCCTAGATGTCGACAAGTTGGCCTTTCCGCGATTTTGGAGACTTGACGCTGCGGGCCTTGATGAAGCCATTTCTGCTACTCCGCGAACTCGGTTTCGCCTAGCAGAGTTGCAGGATCAAGCCATTGGTTACTCCGTGATCGGCCGGTCGAGAAACCAAGGGTTTCTTCAGCGCCTAGCAACGCATCCCGACTACGCCGGCACCGGAGTTGGTTCGGCCCTAGTAGTCGATGCTCTCTTGTGGGCACGTCGCCGCAAAGTCACACGAGTGCTCGTCAATACACAAACTGACAACCAACGAGCCTTGAGGCTGTACAAACAACTCGGATTTCAGCTCACCCCAACCGACTTGGTTGTGCTGACCAAAGACTTACCGTGAACTCAGCTCAAAGGTTCTTGGCCCAACGAACCGCAGCCAAGCTACTCATTGTGTGCTGCGGCGCGCTTCTGATTCTCATGACTGAGATCTCACCCGCTCAGGCCAGCAGTCATTTTCCGATTCAACAAGGCGACAACTTGCTGCACATCAGTTCGGTTTCTCCTTGGGTGACCTCGACTGGAGAGTTCCAAGTTCGATTTGAGCCAACGGCTGTGATCCCGCCCGGCGCGACCCTGAGTTACACCGTTCATCAAGGGCTCCAGCCAACGCGAACCCAAACGCTGCGAGACAAAGTCGATGGAGTCATCAACGGGGCATCTGCGGGCAAAGTGCTACAAAGCCCAGAAACTCGACTGCTGACCGACTACGGCGACCCAGCAACCGGCTCAGTCCTCACGATTCCCATCCGGTCAACTCCCGATCAAGACCGCTTGCGTGTCCTGTTACCGAAGGCCGGAATTCATCCGGTGGAGTTGGTGCTCAGCAGTCCAGAAGGCACCAAAATATGGAGTCAGGTCGTGTTCTTGAACCGGCTACCTACAAACTATTCGCCACAACAGTCCGACCCGAGCGCAGTAGCGGTGACTCTGCTTTTGCCAATCGAAACGGCGCCGACCCTGGATCCGAGTGGGGCGGCGGTGTTTACCTCGGAGGACAAAGCGCGCATTGAGGACGCAAGTGCCTTGCTTGAAGAAGTTCCTACGGCGCCACTCCGCCTAGGCATTCGGCCCAATACCCTTGACGGGCTTGTTCGAAGTAAAGAACCCTGGGCCGAAAGGTTTGTCACCTCGCTTACTGCCGCAGTGGCTTCAACGAACTCAGGTTCGTCTGCCCTGAGCAGACCTTCAGTGCTCTCCATGCCCTACGTTCAGGTGAGTACCTCCGGGCTGATCGCTGCTGGAGCACTAGGTGACTTGCAACGAGAGATTTCCCTAGGTAATCGGGTCATCAAACAAATCACGGCAACTCCTGCATCCCAAGGAACCTGGGCCTTAGACAATTCGCTGAGTGATGCGTCAGCCCAAGCCCTTGCAGGTCTTGGGAACACAACGTTCCTAGTAGCTCCGTCACAACTAGCGCGACCGGTCACGCTGAGCGAACAACAAACCATGACGTCGGCGGTGCAGCTAGGCAAGGACTCTGGACTTAGGGCCTTGGCCTACGACACGTTGCTGTCACAGCGGGCCACTGACTCCGGAGTTGATCCCGCTCTTCGAGCGCATCAACTGATTGCACTGATGATCTCAGCGTGGTTCTCTGCGCGGAGCCCCAACTCGGAAAGCTTCACGGCGGGTGGCGCCGCTCTCGGCTCCGTACTACTCCTAGAAACAAGTATCGAGTCAGACGTCATCTCGGCGCTTACACCAAGTTTGCTGAGTGGCGGGCCTCTACAAGTGCTTCCAAATGCAGCCTCCCTCGGCCCAGTCTCTAGCAAATCTGCTGAACCAGTAGTTCAGTTCGTCACCCAGATCCCCCCAGATGAACGCGCCCCCTTGCTGGAAACAGCAGAAACGCGCAGGCAGGTCTCTGCCTTTCGAACGATGACTACCTCGCCCGAATCTGAAGTTGAGCTGTGGACCCGCATGAACGCTCAAACCCTAGCTAGCAACCTGAGCCCTCAACAGCGCCTAGCTCTACACAACTCGGTTCGAACTCAGCTAGCAAAAAGCCTTGCCGAGATTGAGTTCCCGCCACCACGACAGGTCACCATTACTGGTCGCTCGACCAGCATCCCTCTTCGGTTCAGAAACAACCTGCCTTACGAAGTGCGAGTCACACTCGCTGCCCGGTCTACTCGCCTCGAGGTTGTTGGCGGGGATTCCCAAGAGATTGTCCTAGCTCCAGGGGAGAACAGAATCGACCTAGCTGTCACCGTTCGAGCGCCTGGGGAATCTGTGCTCCGCATCAAGCTTCTCTCTCCGAACGAGGAACTCGAGATTGGTCAGATCGAACTGCCCGTGAGATCAACTGCAATATCGGGCGTCGGAGCAGCCTTATCGGCAATCTCCATCTTGTTTTTGCTTCTTTGGTGGTCTCACACCCACCGGCGTCGCAAACGTGACGAAGCGCGGTCCGCCGGGGATCACCCCACTCTTGGATCGCCACCACAGCAACCAACAAATTGACTCTCAACCTTCCACAAAAATCACAGTTCGGCCCGATAGGTTAGAGAGCGGTGGCTGATGGACGATCGATGCCGAACCCGACTGATGTGACGCGAGTCCAAGCCGCGCCAGTGCAGGGTTTTGTCGGTCTGACTTTGTGCGGCCGATACAAGCTGCATGATCTCATTGGCTCGGGCGGAATGGCACAAGTCTGGGATGCGACTGATCTGGTTCTTGGCCGGGAGGTTGCAGTAAAAATCCTGCACCCTCACCTAGCGGGCGACGAAGCATTTGTCACTCGCTTTCGGGCGGAGGCCGTCTCTGCGGCCCGCCTAAGCCACCCCAATATTGTTGGCGTCTACGACACCTGTTCAGATAACGGCAACGAAGCAATTGTTATGGAATTGCTCGAGGCCACCACTCTGCGTACCTACCTTGATGAACATCACATCGTTGATTCTGACACGACCGTCCGAATCGGCTTACGTCTCTTAGATGCACTCGAGGCAGCACACCGAGCGGGATTAGTGCACCGAGATGTAAAGCCGTCGAATATCTTGTTATGCGTAGACGGCCGCGTAAAAATCGCCGACTTTGGCATTGCCAAAGCCGAGGATCAAACAGAACTCACCCAAGACGGGGCTCTAGTGGGTACTGCAACGTATCTTTCACCGGAGCAGTTACTCGGGAACAAAGTCGATGGTCGAGCTGATCTCTATTCACTTGGCATCGTGATGTACGAATGCCTTACTGGGAGAGTTCCCTTCCAAGGTGACACTGGTGCAGCAGTTGCACTTGCAAGGCTGCATTCGGTTCCAATCGACCCACGCAGGGTGCGAGCAGATGTGCCACCTGCTTTGGCTGAGACCGTCATGCGAACCCTTGAAAGAGACCCCGACGATCGCTTCAACTCGGCGGCTGATTTACGGGCGGCGCTACTCAATACCGCAGTCGCTCACCCGCCGGCTGCTCTCCCGAGAGCGGCCGAGATTGACCCAGATCCCACTGGGCCAAGCGACTCCTTCGCAAAATCCGAGCGCAAGTGGTTGTATCCGGCCCTGTTTATTCTGCTCGTAGCCACAGCCTTGGTCATTGCTGGCTTGCTCGTTCGAGAAACAACACTTGATAATGCGTCAAACGGAGGAACGAACAGTGCGACTACCACTGTTCCGGCATCAACGGACCTCGCTATTGCAGAGGCCATTGCGTTTGACCCCCAAGGCAAGGGTGAACCCGGCGAGAACGATCAACTTAAAGCGAATGCCTTTGATGACAATGCCAAGACTGCCTGGCGGACGGAGGGTTACGACACTGCCAACTTCTTCGGAGCTAAAAAAGGTGTGGGCCTTGGACTCATTCTTCAACAACGATCCCTAGTTGACGGCGTGCTCATTGAAGGATCCTCAAACGGCTGGAGCGGCTCAATCTACGTTATCGACGCAGAAAATCTAGATGGGCTTAACCCCAACACTGCAAAGCCAGTTGCCACATTTCAAGATGTCAACGGTCCGGTCGATCTTGATCTGACGCAGCTACCCGAACCGCAACGAACTGGTTCATCGGTGCTGGTCTGGATTACTAACTTGGGCTCTCCCGCCGAAGACGAGCGTCATCGCGTCGAGATTGCAGAGATCACCTTGAGCGGTTCCGCAGCGCAAAACTAAGTGAAGCCCAGCATCTCGAGCCTGCACCACTAGAGTCTTGATCAATGCCCGAAGAACCCGTAGCCCCCGAGACCGCCGATTGGACTGATCAGGTCACTGACCTCATCGTCGACTCGGTCGATAAGGTTCGCGACCGCGCCACAGGGCCAATCCTTGAGTACTCAAGGATCTCGGTTCACGCCTTAGTCGCACTGATTCTGCTGACACCCGTGGGTATTTTTACGCTGATCGGCAGCATCCGACTGCTGACTTGGGCAGTGGGTGAAGCATGGATTGCCTACACAATTTTGGGCTCGCTCTTTGTTCTGATCGGTGCTTTCCTCTGGTCCAAACGCTCTAAATTGCCCCTGTAGGCTAGAGCCATGTCCGCAGAGAACGATTCCGCTTCCGCCAAAGAAGACGTACGCAACGTCATCATCATTGGATCAGGTCCCGCCGGGCTGACCGCCGCTATCTACACTGCCCGCGCCAATCTTGAGCCACTTCTGATTGAGGGCGAACCGTCCTCAAACAGTGACCAACCAGGCGGGCAGCTCATGCTCACCACCGAAGTTGAAAACTTCCCAGGCTTCCCATCAGGAATTATGGGTCCCGAACTCATGGCGAATTTTCGTGAACAAGCTGCGCGATTCGGAACCGAGATCCTCACCTCAAAGGTGTCTAAGGTTGACCTCAGCCAACGCCCCTTCAAGGTCTGGGTGGGAAACAGCAGTGCAGAACCCACCTATTTGGCACGAAGCATCATCGTCTCGACGGGTGCTCAGTCACTCATGCTCGGCTTAGAAGCTGAAAAGCGGCTGCTCGGCCACGGATTGTCGACCTGCGCCACCTGCGATGGCTTCTTTTTCCGAGACCAAGACATCGCCGTGGTTGGTGGCGGTGATTCCGCTGTGGAAGAGGCCATGTTCCTCTCTCGATTTGCCTCTACCGTCACCATCATTCATCGCCGAGACGAGCTGCGAGCCTCGAAAATCATGCAAGACCGCGCTCATGAGAACCCGAAGATCAAGTTCATGTGGAATACGGTGGTCGAAGACATCATCGGCGAAACCTCAGTCGAAGGCCTTGCTGTACGAAACCTCTTGACCGATGAGCAAAGCACTGTCGGGTTCACCGGCGTGTTCGTAGCGATTGGGCACCGCCCTTCAACCGATCTGTTTCGTGGCCAACTCGACCTGAAAGAGAATGGCTACCTCATTACTGAGGGTAGTAGTTCTAAAACCAATATCGAAGGCGTGTTCGCAGCCGGTGATGTACAAGACGACTATTACCGACAAGCAATTACTGCTGCTGGCAGCGGTTGCACCGCAGCCATTGACGCCGAACGCTTCCTAGAGGACCAAGGCCACTAGGAAGGCCACTAGTATCTGGGGCAGGTTGTGAGCACGCTTGCACCAAATCCCCAACGAGAGGACACCCTATGTCGGGTTCAATTAGTCAACTCAGCGAAGCAACCTTTGCAGAGCAGGTCAACAGCAGCGCAGAGCCGGTGCTCGTTGACTTCTGGGCCGAGTGGTGTGGCCCATGCAAAACCATTGCGCCAATTCTAGAAGAAATCGCAACGGAGCAGACCGGCTCACTGACGATTGCCAAGGTAAATGTTGATGAAAACCCCGGTTTGGCGCGTCAGTACGGTGTGCAGAGCATTCCCACAATGATCCTCTTCAAAGATGGCGAAATCGTACAGAAGATCGTAGGGGCAAAAGGCAAAGAAGCCCTTCTTGCCGACCTTCGACCCCATTTGTAATCACTAGCTGTATCGAACACTAGTTCTATCTTGGAGATCTGTTATCACCCTTGCTTCGCTTCCGCTGATCGCAGGTTCTTCCGGACCTGACGTAGCTGACCTTCAACGAAGGCTACGCGCTGCAGGATTTTCTGTCTCTGATGAGTCGGGTATCTTTTCGCTCGGGACTCAAACAGCCGTTATTGAATTTCAGCGCGCAAACGGCCTAGACGCTGATGGAAACTGTGACTCAATCACCTGGTCGGCATTGGTGGAAACGGCTTTTACTATTGGAGATCGATTGCTCTGCCTCCGATCGCCCATGATGCGAGGAGATGATGTTTCTGAGCTTCAACTTCGTCTAGGCGCGCTTGGGTTTGATGCCGGCCGAGTCGATGGAATCTTCGGATCGCTCACTCAACAAGCAATCGCTGATTTCCAGCGGAACGCTGGCCTCGTCAGTGACAAGGTCTGTGGCCCAGAGACTGTCGACTCACTGGTACGCCTCGAAGGTCGGGGCGGAACCGCGACCGTCACCGGGGTGCGTGAACGAGATCGCCTTCGGCGCCGACTCCTGAACCTAACGGATCTTCGCGTTGCGCTTGGCTCGCTTGGCCAAATCCATCCAGTTCTCAGCGGATTTGCGGCCGGCCTGCAGGGGTCTGGAATGTCAACCTTATTGCTAGATGACGAGGACTGGTCCGTTCAGGCCGAAGCAGTCAATAGCTTTTCTGCTGACTTATTTTTGGGCTTTGATATTTCGGATCGTGCTCAAGCAGAGGCTAGCTACTTTTCCGTGCCCGGATACGAGTCCGATGCAGGCCGACGGTTTGCAGAGCTCATCATCAAAGAATTACCAGCAGCGCCAGGCTGGGGAGTCGGCACCGTCCAAGGAATGCGGTTTCAAATTCTGCGAGAAACCCGTCCACCTGCAGTGCTGCTGAGATTAGGTCCGGCAACGGTTCTTGAATCAAGCCAAGCACTCGTCATTGCCTCTCTACACCGAGCGATCGAGGCTTGGGCAACCGATCCCTGCTAATGCAAGGGGGAGTGAGTCTCAACTCTCACTCTGAAGCTGAGCTTTGGTTAACCACAAGTTTTCCCACAGCCTGTGCATAAACTTTCGGGGGTGAGATATCTCACCCCACGGGACTCACTCAATGATTCTGCGGTAGAGCCGCTCGAGGTCTTCAAGGTTTGCGAACTCAACGGTGACCTTGCCTCGCTTCGCCGTCATTGATACTCCAACCCGGGTCTCAAGATACGTTGCAAGTAGCTCTTCGAGTTCTAGGATCCCCGGGGGCCGGAGTTTCTTTTCTGGGTCAGAGGATGGTTCTGGCCTGTCGGAAGAACCATCAGCTACTCCCCCAAGGCCTGACTCAAGATCGAGTCGCTCCTTGATGAGTTGCTCAACCTCTCGCACGCTGAGCGACTCCGAAACTACTCGTTTCGCAATCGTTTCTTGATATGCGCGGTCTGGGTGACCAAGCAGAGCTTTGGCGTGACCCGCCGAGAGAAGTCCCTCTCCCACGAGTTTTTGTACAGCAGGGGAGAGTTGGAACAATCGCAGGTGGTTTGCAACCGCAGATCTACTTTTGCCGACCCGTTTAGCAACCTGTTCTTGGGTCATGCCAAAATCTTCGATCAGCTGCTGATACGCAGCAGCCTCTTCTAGGGCATTGAGGTCTTGCCGGTGAAGGTTCTCTACAAGCGCCTGCTCTAATGAATTGACATCGTCAACGGTTCGAACCACGGCCGGAATAGTGGGTAGGCCAACGCGCTTCGCGGCACGCCACCTTCGTTCACCTGCAATGATTTCGAAGCTCGACCCGGTTTGCCGAACAAGGATCGGCTGAAGGACTCCAAGTTCACGGATGCTCTCGACGAGACCCTCAAGTGTCTCTTCGTCGAAAGCCTTTCTGGGCTGCAAGGGATTTGGATGGACGCTAGACAACTCAAGGTTATGCAACCCAGCGGCACTTTCCTCCACTTCTGAATCACCCGTAGGGATGAGTGCAGACAATCCTCTTCCGAGGCCACCTTTACGAGACACCACTGACCTCCCGAGCTAGTTCCTTATACGCCACCGCACCCCGAGAACTGGGGTCAAAGGTAGTAATCGGCTGACCAAAGCCTGGTGCCTCCGAGAGTCGTACGTTACGAGGAATCACAATTCGACAGACTCGAGATCCATAATGCGCTCGAACCTCGTCCGATACTTGCTCTCCTAATTTGGTCCGACCGTCATACATCACCAGAACAATATTGAGAATTTCTAGACTCGCATTGAGGTTCCTGCGAATGAGGTCCACATTCCTCGTGAGCTGACCAAGCCCCTCAAGTGCATAGTATTCGCACTGAATTGGCACCATGACCTCGGTCGCCGCCACGAGAGCATTTACAGTGAGCAAACCGAGTGAGGGTGGGCAATCAATCAAGACGTAGTCATAATCATCAATGACCTCATCGAGAGCACGCTTGAGTTTGCTTTCGCGACTAAATGCTGTGACCAATTCGATCTCGGACCCAGCAAGATCCAAACTGGCTGGAGCAATGAACAGCCCCTTGACCTCTGTCGGCTCCACGCACTCGTCGAGACTGACATCTTGCAACAAGACGTTGTAAATGGTGACATCGAGATCATGGTGGTTGATCCCTAGACCCGTTGTTGCATTGCCCTGAGGATCAAGATCAATGAGTAAGACTCGATACCCAAGGTCCGCAAGCGCAGCTCCTAGATTGACCGTCGTTGTGGTCTTGCCCACTCCGCCCTTCTGATTCGCTAACGCGATCACCCGTGGTAGAGCCGGGGTCTTTCGAACAAAGCCGTCCTCTGAGGAATCTGCCGCACTGGGACCTACCGGGTCTGAATCAGTAGGCTCGTCTGTAGGTTTGGAGTCCTCAGCCTCTCGATCCGCGGGCTCTTCTGGGTACTCGGTATCGAACTCTTCTTCCGTTTCCGGTTCTGGCGGTGCCTCGGTAGGAAGGTCTGTGCCTTCTGGCGCGACTGTCATAACTGGTGTGACTGTCTCAACTGGTGTGACTGTCTCTTCCGATGTGACTGTGTCTTCCGGCAGCAGTAGCTCTTCCCCAGATAGGTGCTCTATTGGCACTGCCACTTCTGCTTGAAGCGAAGGGGTTTGCTCTAGGTCCGCCGGGGATTGCAAGTCGGTCATCCATGCTCCCTGAACGCAGGTGATCAGCGCCCGAAATGGCGCCTCTGTATACTTGACGGTTCTTAAGCCCGGGTCAAGGACCCTCGGCGTGTTCCACGTGGAACATCACAAGAAATCTTTCGAATTTCCCGCTTTTCCTAAAAAACTGGTCTTTTTGCCGGAATGCCGACTCGTCGGGGGAACTTCTCTGGGCATGGCGCCACCATGAGAAGTTGCTGAATAGTTGCCAGACCGTGGGTTTCTCGGCTTCCTATCGCTAGCCCCAGCTTCTCTAGGCCTTCCTCTGGCCAACGACGGGGTTGGTCCTCGGGCGGCTCACTGATGAGCACCTGTGCACCCGGGCCCGAGAGGAATCCAATAGCACATTCGGCCGTTACTGCAGGGGGACCGAAGGAGCGGGAAACAACCACTTCACAACTCGCTCGCAACGAAGGATCGCGCGCTAGTTCCTCTGCGCGCCCTAGGGCGACCCGAACACGGTCCGTAATTAAGAGTTGCTCGATCGCCGATTGCAGAAAGGAGCATCTTCGTTGATTACTATCCACTAAAACAAACTCTGAGGTAGGTAGAGCCAAGGCGAGTACTAGGCCAGGAAGTCCTCCACCGCTACCAAGATCGAGAATCTTCCTGCTGGCGAGCTCAGTCTCTCGGTCGCTGAGTAGGAAGGGTAAGAAGCCTTCTGCGTGACTGATCTGTGCGGCAACTGGCCCAGGGCCAAGAAAGCCAAGATCACGGCTTTGCTCGAGAATCACTAACAGTTCCGCTGCTCGATCAATCACCCACCTAGTGTCGCAGGTTTATGCGCCGCCGTGTTAGTTCTGCCGTTGGCGGAGACTCGAACTGCCTCGTTGACGCGACACGGGCACCCATTTGGGTGCCCGTGTCACTACTTGCTAGAAGAATTTCAGGTTCTTACACAGACTTAAGAACGACCCGACGACGTGGGTCCTCTCCCTCTGAAACGGAGGAAATCCCGTCAATCTCTGAGGCAACATCGTGCACCTGCTTTCGGTCAGCGCTTGACATCACTTCAAAGACCACAGTAGTTCCACTAGTGACAGTCGCGGCTTGCTCTGTCACGAATGTCGTGAGCGCCTGCTTCCTGCGGTCACGGATCCCTTCGATGTCAACTGTGACTCGGCCGTACTCTCGGCCTGCAGCTTGGCGCTGAAGGGTGTTTCTTGTGATCTCCTGAATTGCTTCGAGCGTTACCAAGCGGGGGCCAACCATCACTCCGAGGTTTTCGCCGGTGAGGTTGACTCTCAAGTCCTCGTCCTCAAACACTGCTGTTGCCGTCGCTGAGAAACCAAACGACTCGGCGAGACCGGTAAGAAACTCCTCTACCACCGTGCACTGCTCCGCCGGATCCATTGGCTCCTTGTTGCGTCGGGGCTCGGCTCGTTCACGAGAGGGCGATGTTCCACGTGAAACATTCGCCTCATTCGAGCTAGTGCTTTGACGGTCGGGGGCTTCTGCGGCAGCTGCCGATCCGCCGTCTTCCTTCTTTGGCCTTCGTTTCCGCTCAACCTTGGCCCGAGGGGACTTCGGGAGTATTCGAGCACGAACCCTTGCATCGCCGCGTGGCCGGCCAAACAGGCCCGTCTTCGGCTCCTCAAGAAGTTCAAACTCGGCATCTTCCTGGTCAACTCCAAGCTGATCCAGCGCCAATTCCTTGGCCTCTTCTACTGTCTTGCCAGTAGTTTCTACCCACTCCATCACATACCTCAGTTGTTCTTCGTTTGGGAACCTCGACGGGACTCCCCGGAGCGGCGAGGGTTAACCTTGGCCTTACCCGGTGTGCTCGACGTGGTTCCGTCCGTCGAGTCTGATCCTGATTGCTTTTTGTGAGCTGCTTGGCTTTTCACACTGTTCCCGGGGCTACGTACCTCGGGTTCGGCATTTGCAGATTTCTTTGACCCTGTGGCTCCCTTTTTTGAACCACTCTTGGAAGAAATCTCGGCCGTGGTTACGACTGCAGCCTTGCTTGACTTTGTGGACTTACCGCTTTGTGAGCCCTTGGCCTCTTTTGAACTCACCTCAATTGGGTTCTTCTCATGTTCTTTTCGGTAGACCGAACGAGTGATGTAGCTGTTCGTACCAATTCGGCAGAAGTTTTGGGTACACCAATACAACGCCATACCGGCTGGGAACGCGAACGAGAAGATGGGTAAGAAGAACGGCATGAACTTCATAATCATCTGCTGCTGAGGGTTCACGTTGGTAGAAGTGTTGCGAGACTGCAGTTGATGGTTTTGGAACAATCCGGTTGCCAACATGATGCCAAGAAGGGCTAGATACGGGATTGCGAGCAAGAGACCAAGCTTGAGTGCCTGGCTGGCCGAGAGAGAAAGGTCCATCCCCAAGAAGTTCATTCGGTTGGTCTTACTCAGCGCTTGGTAGAGAGCCGTTGATGGGTTGAGGTGCTCGGGATGAAAGACCTGCTTCGTAAAGATCCAGGGTGTTGTCTCGATATTTTTCTGAACCTGGGCAAGAATCTGTCCGGTACCAGTTCCTAATCCGCCATCGCGCACCGTGAGTCCTCGTATGAGTCGGTACATGATGATGAAGACCGGCATCTGAGCCACCATCGGCAAGCATCCGCCCAGGGGGTTGATGGAATTCTCCTTGTAAAACGCCATGAGTTCCGCGTTGAGCTTTTCGCGGTCGTTCTTGTACTTCTCTTGGATGCGCTTCATCTCGGGTTGCATCCGCTGCATTTGCAACATTGACCGAGTGCTCTTGACAGTCAGCGGTGTAATGAGTGCCATAACCAGCACCGTGAGCGCCATGATCGAGAATCCATACCCAAACCACGGTCGAATTCCCTCGGGAACCAACACATAGAAAAAGTTCAATACAGAGGCTAGGGCATCAAAAAATTGTTCAAACATCAGCAGGCCTTCTGGCTGGGTGGCAAGGGAACAGTTGTTGAAATGTGATTCTCATGGGTGCAGTTCTGAGAAGCGATGTGTTTACGCGAAGGTGGAACCGGGTCATAACCCTGCCCACCCCACGGGTTGCAACGAAGTACCCGTCGAGACGCAAGACCAACGCCGCGCACCGCACCGTGAGATTGAACTGCTTCAGCTGCATAGGTGGAGCAGCTCGGGACGAACCGACAAGGCGAGGGGCGTCCCTCCCGGGCAAATTGATAGAAGCGGATCAATCGCAAGCAGCCTCGAGTGAGCAGGCCATGTGCGTGTAACGGGGTCTGATTCATCGCTCTAGACGATCGTGGCTCGCCGGACTATCTGAAATAATGATCTCAGTTGCATTGTCTTGGGTCCGCTCAAGCTTTGGCTGCTTACTTGTGGCTGACTCTAGGTGAAAGGCGAGTTCCTTCATCGAGCACTCAACTGCTTTCGGGTGAACTACAACCAGATACGGCGCCGGCTCGAAGACTGCATCCTGCTCTAACTGAACCGCAGCGTGGCGGAGTTGCCGGCGTACTCGGTTTCTCACCACTGCGTTTCCGACCTTTTTAGAAATAGCGAACGCCAAAGCAGGCCGCGCGATACCTCTCGGGCTCGCCCTGACCACAGTAAGTGGCCCGCTACGGGACCGAACTGCGCCTCGTCCGAACTCACGGAAGACTGCACGTTCGTGGATTCGGTCGATCAGGCAGACAGACGCTGGCGGCCCTTGCGGCGCCGAGATTTGATGATCGCCCGGCCAGCTCGGTCGGACATGCGGTGACGAAAACCGTGCTTACGGGCACGACGTCGTTCGTTTGGCTGATATGTACGCTTCACGGAAACTCCAAACAACTCCGAGCAGATGGGTCACCTACTCTGTGAACCTGATGAGTGGATGAGTCCACGCATCAGGCCGGATACCTGGGGCAAGCGTCGTCGGTTGCCGGACGCTAGCGGCATCGGTTCGAACGCCGAACGCGAATAATTGCCCCGGAGACACCCGGACCACAGAGGATAGAGTGTTCTCCGGGCTTCTGCCAACTATCAAATCCTATGAGACGAAAGTCACTTATGGGTTTGAGGCTCAGGTACGAAGTCACTAACCTCTGTTCACCCGAGCCAGTCGAGGTTATCCACAGAATGTGGATTTCGCTGTGGACGGGCCGATCGAAACCGCGAGGGCCGGCGGTTTTTCACCGGTTTTCTACGAAGTAGCATCACAGAACGTTCACCAAAGGAAGCAGGAGACATTGGGAGGAGAGGGAGCACAAGTCTGGGCAGCGGCCTCTCCCTTGCTTGCTTTGCAAGTTAGCGACACGGTTTGGAGCTCAACTTTCCAAGATATGACAGGCGTTGAGATCGTCGATGACATTTTGACCGTTTCCGTACCGAGTCAGCTAGTTCGTCAGCGAATCGAACAGCGCTACGTCGAACTCTTACTTTCTGCCCTGACCGACGCGGGCTACCCAGACCTGACCCTAGTAATCGAAGTTGAGATAGACACCGAGCAACCCGAGCCGGAGTCCGAGGCCACTCCCCGGCCCGAGTCACCGGCCAGTGCCGACTCCTCAGCACCTTCAAGCACGGTTTCTTCTGACACACCGGCAAAGAACTCCAGCAGGCGATACACCTTTGAGACCTTCGTCATCGGGCAATCAAACAGATTTGCACACGCCGCCGCGTTGTCAGTGGCAGAAACCCCAGCTCGCAGCTACAACCCACTCTTTGTCTACGGCGATGCAGGCCTAGGAAAAACCCACCTTTTGCAATCCATTGCAAATTACGTCCGAGAGAACTACCCGCAGTACAAGGTTCGGTATCTCTCGACAGAGACCCTGCTCAATGAATTCGTTGACGCTATTCGTAAGAACTCCCAACCAGAGTTCAAACGACGCTACCGAGAGATCGATGTTTTGCTCGTCGATGACATTCAGTTCATGGAAGGTAAAGAGCAACTACAAGAAGAGTTCTTCCACACTTTCAATACCTTGCACGAGGCTCAGCGGCAGATCGTCTTGTCCTCGGATCGCCCTCCAGACGCTATTGCGACGCTCGAGGACCGCCTCCGTAGCCGATTCAAGATGGGCCTCATCACAGATATCCAGCCGCCAGACTTCGAAACCAGGCTCGCCATCCTGCTGAAAAAGGGCGAACAGTCAAATACCAAGGTTCCAGCAGATGTTCTCGAGTTCATAGCTACAAATATCACGTACAACATCCGAGAACTTGAAGGTGCGCTCATCCGAGTCAGTGCCTACGCCGCTCTCAACGATGAGCAACTCACTGTTGAACTAGCTGAAATTATCTTGGCCGACTCCATCAGCGCCACGAAGCCACGCCAGATTACTGCTGGATATATCAGCGAAAAGACCGCCGAGATGTTCGGTGTCGAGGTTGAACAACTCCGCAGCAAGAGCCGAACCCGAGACCTTGTTCACGCCAGGCAGGTCGGGATGTATGTCTGTCGTGAACTGACCGACCTTTCCTACCCTCAAATCGGCAAAGAGTTTGGTGGCCGGGATCACACCACCGTGATTCATGCTTACGACAAGATCTCTAATCTCATGCAAGAGCGCCGCAAGACCTATGACGACGTCACTTTGTTGATCCAACAGATTCTTGCTCGATGACACGTACACTCTTTCAAGCGGAATCCCACCTACGTTGGGAGCGGGATCGCGACCGCGATGGGAGCGGGATCGCGACCGCGATTCACACTCTGAAACAACAAGCGCCATACACAGACATCGTTGAAATTTCAACGATGTGCAGTGGACTACTCAATCGGGGTGTGGACAGCAGGCTCATACAGTCTCTGGCCTGCACTAGGTTTTCCACAATCCACAGGCCCAACTACTACTACCACTGGATGAATAACAAAAACGACACCAGTAGTGGGGGAAGCGAGTACTCGTGAAATTCCGTTGTGAACGTGAGGAGTTAGCAGAGGCCCTAGGGCTTGCTCAACGAGCAACCTCACCGCGTCCACCTACTCCGATTCTTTTAGGCTTGCGGCTGCAACTGGTTGGTAACCAACTGACTATTACGGGTAGCGATTTGTTCCTCACGATTACTACGGTCATCACCGTAGGTGGAGAAGTTGATGGCGTAGCAGTGCTTCCGGCAAAGCTCATCAACGAGATCGTGCGCTCTTTTGCTAGTGGCGCAGTAGAAATCGATACTCACTTCGAAGATGGTCGAGCCAGGATTAGTTCTGGGCGCTCAAACTTTGAGTGCAATATGAGCCCAGCCGAAGAATATCCATCGCTGCCGGAACTCGATGGTGAAGGCATCACACTCGGTGCTGGTGATTTGGCCGAAGGTCTGCGTCAAGTAGTCAAGGCAGCGTCAAACGATGAGTCACGTCCGATTTTGACTGGAGTACTTCTGACAACAGAGGGAACTGGACTGCGAATGGTATCAACCGACTCATATCGGTTAGCTGTGCGTGATCTCCCCGGTACGACGCAACTGCCAGAGGGAGAGAAAGTAATTGTTCCCTCTCGAGCACTCAACGAACTCGCTCGCTTCCTGAACGAAGATGATGAGGTCACCCTGACGCTGAGTCAGCGTGATGTTTCCTTCGAGGTCGGAGACCTTCGCTTGAGCACCAAGTTGATTGATGGCGAGTTCCCGAACTACAAAAATCTCATTCCTGACTCGCAACCAAATCACCTAAAGGTAGATCGCTCGGCTTTGCTAGCTGCAGTGAAGCGAGTTCGGCTGATGGCACGTGACCCAAATACTCCAATCCGCCTTACCATGGCCGCCGATTCACTAGAATTGCGAGCACATACCCCAGATGTTGGTGAGGCTACCGAACAGATGGATGCCGAGTATTCAGGTCAGGAACTTCAAGTTGCCTTCAACCCCGAGTACTTAATTGATGGGCTAGAAGTTACTCCTGGTGACGAGGTGTCTCTGGAGACCGTAGATGAACTTAAGCCTGCGCTATTGAAACCCGTGGACTCGAGCGACTTCTTGTATTTGCTCATGCCCGTTCGGGTTACCTGAGTCTGATCCCGAGCAGACAACGTGCACCTTCGTCACTTGTGGCTTAAGGATTTTCGCTCATATGAGACTGTAAATCTGGAGCTGACATCTGGGATCTGCGCTGTCCTGGGGCCAAATGGTGTTGGGAAATCTAATCTGCTTGAAGCGGTGTCGTATCTTGCACTTTTGGAATCCTTTCGCGGCGCCCCAACGGAGGCGATGATCCTGAACGGAGCAGCCCAAGGAGTCGTCCGGGGTCAAGTCATCGACGACCAGCGTGAGCAGCTCATCGAGGCGGAATTACTGCGTAATGGTCGTAATCGCGTGCTGGTCAACAAACAACGAATTAGCCGCAACAGCGACCTGACAACAGCATTTCGAGTGAGCGTTTTTTCCCCCGATGATCTAGAGATGGTCAAGGGGGGGCCGGCCGGCCGGCGCAACTATTTGGATCAGGTGTTAGTTACTTTGGATCCGAAACATCACAGCATCCGAGCGGAATTTGATAAGGCATTACGGCAGCGAAACGCTTTATTGAAACAATGCCGTGGTCGTCTTGATGATGCGGCGAAGTTCACCCTTGAGGTTTGGGACACCAAACTGATTCAAAGCGGCGAACAGCTCGCAGAGATGAGAGAACACCTAGTTGATCAACTTGAGCCACTGGTGAGACAGGCCTATACAGACGTTGCCTCTGATCGGGCTGCAACTTCGTTGAAGTACGAGGCTCCTTGGCGAAAAAGCGGTCTTGAAGCAGCGCTACATGCTGCTCGCGATGATGAGATTCGCAGAGGTGTCACACTAGTTGGCCCTCATCGAGACGACCTTTACCTAGAGCTGAACGCCATGGCGGCGCGAACTCACGCCTCGCAAGGAGAGCAACGATCAGTAGCGCTATCGCTCAGGCTTGCGGCGCATCGATTAGTGCTTCTCGTCAGCGGGTCTGCACCAGTACTCCTCCTTGACGATGTTTTTTCTGAATTGGATCCACTTCGCTCAGCCGCATTGCTGCGCTCGTTGCCAGAGGGGCAGACTCTGCTGTCGACTGCATCGGGTCTGCCACCTGGAATAGTTGCTGATCAAGAGATCCACATCGCTGCAGGTACCGTGAACATTTTCGATGTGAGTACTAAGGTCTGACATGTCTTGGGAACCGCTGTCCACGCCGGCAGATCACACACACGACATTGCCGACACGATCCAAATTCTTCACCGCCGCTTAGGATTGGCATGTTCCGACGTGCTCAGCACCTTGGAAGAGAACTGGGTCCAACTGTTGGGCTCTGAGTTGGCCACGCACTGCGTGTTGGAGTCCGTTCGCAATGAGGTCTTAGTTGTGGTGGTTGATGACCCTGCCATTGCTGATCACCTCAAGTGGAGCCGAACAGAACTTCTTGGTGCGGCAAATGCTCTCTCCGGAGGCGAAAACTTCACTGATCTGAAAATCAAGGTTCAACGCTAAATCCTCCGTGAAAGTACCCAGAGCCCCGGTCCTGTCGAACAGGGGTGAGGTGCCCCCTAAACGGTCAGATGAGGCCGTGCGTAGGTGGTATGCTGACGGTCCGACACATTACGAATTTCACCAGTTCTTCCACAGGTTGTCCACAGCCGGAAAATTGGTCAAATAAGCAGTGTCAGTATGCTACTTAGCTGCCCGGAGGCAAGGCTTGTCCCCAGAATCCAACGACTACGGTGCCGACGCGATTCAGGTACTCGAGGGTCTCGAAGCTGTCCGTAAACGCCCTGGAATGTACATTGGCTCAACGGGGCCTGCTGGGCTGCACCATATGGTCTACGAGGTTGTTGACAACTCAGTAGATGAAGCCATGGCCGGGCATGCCACATCGATCCAAGTTCGCCTTCTGCCCGATGGCGGGTGTGAAGTCCGAGACGACGGTCGCGGCATCCCCGTTGAGCAGTCAAACTCGGACCCAAAACTGAAAGCGGCCGAGGTTGTACTGACGGTCCTACACGCTGGTGGCAAGTTCGGTGGCAGCGGATACAAGGTTTCTGGCGGGTTGCACGGCGTTGGAATCTCGGTAGTGAATGCATTATCCCAACGAGTAGAAGTCGAGATTGATCGAGGGGGAACCACCTATCGAATGGTCTTTACTGACGGCGGAAGCCTTGTCGAGCGGCTCGAGCCAATCAAGGACTCCGAACTGACAGAAGACGGTCAGCCTCGAACTGGTACCACGGTGCGGTTTTGGCCAGATCCAACAATCTTCGTTGAGGGGATCGTTTTTCGAGCAGCCACGCTGACCGAGCGTTTCCAGATGATGGCATTTTTGAACGCCGGCCTAGAGATCAGCTTCTCAGACGAACGGCCAGATCAAAATCCAGAAAAGATGGTCTACTGCTATGAGGGCGGTATCAAGGACTTTGTTCGGCACGTCAACTCCGCAAAGGAAGCACTCTTTAGCGACGTTGGTTACTTAAAACAATCAGAAGAGACCGAGAACAGTTCTATGGAGTTCGAGGTCGCATTTCAGTGGAACACCGGTTACAACTCCGACGGGTTGCACTCGTTTGCGAACGGCATCAGCACTATCGAAGGTGGAATGCACGAGGAGGGATTCAAAAAATCTCTCACAAATACGATCAACAAGTACGCACGAGATCATCAGTTCCTCAAAGAAAAAGACATCAATCTTCAGGGTGAAGACATTCGCGAGGGGCTTACCGCAATCATCTCGGTCAAGTTGACAGACCCGCAGTTCGAAGGCCAAACCAAGGCCAAACTCGGTAACGTTCCGATGCGTTCACTCGTAGAACGTGCAACCAACGACAAGCTTGCGGAGTGGCTAGAAGAGCACCCTTCAGAAGCAAAGCGTGTTTTGCAAAAAGCCGTCCAAGCGGGCCGAGCTCGTGAAGCTGCCCGAAATGCAAGAGATGCCACCCGGCGGAAGTCGGCTCTCGACGGGGCGGGCTTGCCTGGCAAGTTGGCAGATTGCGCGTCGAAAGATCCCCGAGAATCCGAGCTGTACATCGTCGAAGGGAATTCCGCTGGCGGATCAGCCAAGGACGCGCGCAACCCTGCCACGATGGCAATTTTGCCGATTCGAGGCAAGATCCTCAACGTAGAACGAGCACGCCTCGACAAAATGCTCAAGAACACAGAGGTCCAAGCGCTGATTTCTGCAATTGGCGCTGGAGTGGGCGAAGAGTACGACCTCGACAAGATCCGCTATCACAAGATTGTCCTGATGTGCGACGCCGACGTTGACGGAAGCCATATCCGCACGTTGCTGCTGACCTTCTTCTTCCGACAGATGCGCCCGCTCATTGAAGGCGGACACATCTTTATTGCTCAACCGCCACTGTTTTCAACCGAGGTTGGTCGCAACAAGATTTATCTCAAAGATGATGCAGCGAAAGCAACATTCATTGCTGAGCACCCGAATCATAAGAACGAGTTTCAACGACTCAAGGGTCTTGGAGAGATGGACGCCGAAGAACTCTGGGCGACCACGATGGATCCAGCGCGGCGAACATTGCTGCAGATCTCGGTTGAACAAGCAGTCATTGCTGATGAGGTGTTCTCCATTCTCATGGGTGACGACGTAGAGAGCCGAAAGCATTTCATTCAGACCAACGCCTCAGATGTGCGTTTCTTAGACATCTAACTGAACAACACCGGAGCTTGACTGTATGAGCGATGACACTCCCGTCGACGGAACTGTGCCTGGCACAACCTTTGGGCGGATTGAGCCGATAGAGATCCAACAAGAAATGGAACAGTCCTTTTTGGACTACGCCATATCCGTCATCGTTGGACGAGCGCTCCCAGATGCACGAGATGGTTTAAAACCAGTTCATCGGCGCATTCTGTGGGCAATGCACGAGGCCGGGCTTCGGCCAGATAGAAACCATCGGAAATGTGCCACGGTGGTCGGCGATGTGCTTGGTAAGTATCACCCGCACGGTGATCAGTCGGTATATGACGCACTGGTTCGGATGGGTCAAGATTTTTCCTTGCGTCACCCACTGATTGATCCGCACGGCAACTTCGGCTCGCCCTCGGATCCACCGGCCGCCTATCGCTACACCGAGTGTCGCCTGACTCCGCTAGCTATGCACATGCTCGCAGGAATCGACGAAAACACCGTCGACTTCTCGCCGAACTTCGATGGCTCGACTGAAGAGCCCAACGTTCTACCAGGCAGATTCCCGAACCTGTTAGTCAACGGCAGTCAAGGTATTGCTGTTGGAATGGCAACAAATATTCCCCCGCATAACTTGGGTGAAGTGATCGATGCAACTCTTCATCTGATCGATCATCCCGACGCAACACCAGATGACCTCATGGAGTTTGTCAAAGGACCCGACTTCCCGACCGGTGCTCAGATAATGGGCAGGGCAGGTTTGATCTCTGCAATCCGAACTGGCCGCGGCTCGATCAAGATGCGCGCAAAGGCAGAGATTGAAGAGGGTCCCAAAGGCGACCGCATTGTGGTGACCGAGATTCCCTATCAGACCTCGGTTGAGACGATTGAAGAAAAGATTGCGGAACTAGCAAACGCCCGGGTGATTGAGGGCGTGCGCGAAATACGAAATGAGCGATCCAGAGGCGTAACCCGACTCGTGATTGAACTCAAACGTGATACTCCAGCCAACGTGCTGCTCAACAATTTGTATAAGCACACGCCGCTGCAGACCACGTTTGCTACCAACTTCGTTGCGCTTGTCGATGGAGTTCCGCGCACGCTGAACCTTCGTGAAGCATTGGTGCACTACATCGATCATCAAGTCGAGGTGATTACTCGGCGCACGCAATTCCGCTTGGACAAAGCCCAGCGCCGCGCGCATATCGTTGAAGGTTTCCTCAAAGCCCTAGATCTGATCGATCAGATCATCGCGACTATTCGGGCCTCGGCGGATCGCTCCGCTGCCATTCTTGCTTTGCAAGGTGAGGGCTTTGAGTTCAGCGAGATTCAGGCAACGGAGATCGTTGATATGCGCTTGTCTACGCTGACCCGTCTTGGCCGTGAGCGCCTCGAAGAAGAGATGGCCACGCTCCGCGAGACCATTCAGTTTCTGCAAAATATTCTTGCCGATGACACCGTTCTGCGACAGGTCATCAAAGATGAGATGACAGAAATACGCGACGAGTTTGCTACACCGCGCAAGACAACTCTGGAACACGATGACGGTGATCTAGAGATCGAAGACCTCATTGATGACGAAGAAGTAGTGGTTGTTATGACTGCGCGTGGCTATGTAAAGACCGTTTCGGCAGACACGTTCCGAACACAAGCCCGCGGTGGACGAGGAGTGGCCGGAGCCCGACTGAAGGATGAGGACTACATCACGGATCTCATCTTTACCTCTGCTCACGCGTTCTTATTGTTCTTTTCAAATAAGGGCAAGGTCTACCGACTCAAGGCGCACCGGATCCCCATGCGGGACCGCACTGCCCAAGGTCTTGCCATTGTGAATTTGTTGCAGCTAGATCAGGACGAGAAGATCCAGACCATTATCGATACCCGTGACTACGAATCACACCGTTACCTGATGTTTGTGACTCGCAACGGGACGGTAAAGAAGACGATGTTCAATGCGTATGACAGCTCACGGCAAGCTGGGTTGATTGCGATCAACCTGCGCGAGGGCGACGAGCTTGTGCGAGTCATGCCTACCTCTGAAGAGGATGAGATCATGGTGATCTCGGAGTCTGGTCAAGGGATTCGTTTTAGCGAAAGCGATATCCGTCCCACGGGCAGAACTGCTAGTGGTGTGCGAGGCATGCGCTTAAAGGCCAATGATGCAGTTGTAGGGGCAGATTCGATTGCAGCACGGGCTGTCTCGAACAATGAAGAGACCGACCAAGAGAGTCCCGTCTCGGTCGAGAAGCTTCGACTGCTCACGATTACCGACGGCGGTTACGGTAAACGAACCGAGATTGAAGAGTTCAACACACAGCGTCGTGGTGGCCAAGGTGTACGAGCGCACAAAATGCATGCTGCTCGAGGCAAAGTTGTAACTGGTTTCCTAGTCGGCGACGATGACCACTTGTTGATGATCAACGATGGGGGAGTCGTCATTCGAACGAAGGTTTCAAGCATTTCCGTGCAAGGCCGGACAGCGTCTGGGGTTCGGGTTATGAATCTCGATGGAGACAGCAAGGTTGCAGCTGTTGCACGAGTCCTGACCGGACCCGATACTGAAGAAGCAGAAGATGCTGAACAAACAGAAGAAACCGGAGACATAGACGCCGGGCAGTCTGACCTAGCGTGAGCCGCCAGGTATCCGCTGAACGAGCGAGGGATCAGAACTATTTTCTGCCATTAGAACGAGGAGCAGTTGTTCCCACGATGCTCGTGATCTGTTGCTTGAGCGCTGTGTGTGTTGTCGGACTTGTTCACATCGGCGAGGCCGCAGTGCAACGTGCTAGGGCCGACGCCGTGGCTGATGTTGTAGCGCTAGCCGCAGTAGGGCATGGCGATGATGGCGCCGAGAAGGTCAGCCGAGCAGCAGGGGCCGAACTTCTGAACCTTCGCCGAGTTGGGCCTACAGCAGTGCAGGTGAGTGTGATGCTTAACGGTGCACGCTCCTCGGCTGCCGCGGATGCTCTCGGAGATGAGTTGCCCCCCGAGAGAGGCAGCAAGGGTAATCCCGAGTCCGAGTTCAAGCCTCGGTAGGATGAGACAGTGAGCGATACTTCCCAGGCACAAAGAGAACAAAGCGCCGCAGCTGAGCCCGAGGTAGTAGACCGACGGCTTGGTTATCGTCGTCAACGATTTGAGGCCCGCAAAGTTCGTCGTCTTGTCCGCCACGTAGACCCTTGGTCGATTCTCAAACTGTCTCTCCTGCTGGCTCTGTGCTTGTGGCTGATGCTCATGATCGCCGCAGTGATCTTGTGGACTGTTGCGAGCAACGCAGGGACAATCTCGAGCATCGAGAACTTCGTGAACTCCTCATTGTCACTGCAAGATTGGTCACTCGATGGAGAATTTATCTTTCGGCAGTTTGGCCTAGTCAGCTTGTTGTGGTGTCTTGGTCTGGCAGCAGCAGTGGTGATTTCTACGCTGGTTTTCAACCTGATTAGCGACATCATCGGCGGAGTTTGGATCTCGGTCATCGAAGAGGAAACAGCTCGTCCGGTTCGCGAATCGAATCAGCAGTAGTACCTCCGCTAGTGTGACCCTTCTCTGTGAGAGCCGTAACGGTTCTGACAACACAGAGGGGCTATAGCTCAGTTGGTTAGAGCGCACCCCTGATAAGGGTGAGGTCGCTGGTTCGACTCCAGCTAGCCCCACGTAGTTTTTAGTAGTGCTCCCGAGGAGGAAAGAATGCGTGGTCTGCAACGAGCAGTGCTCGCACTGGGCTTAGGACTGTTAGTCAGTCTGGTAGTTCGGTTCCTCGGTGGTGACCCCATACCGCCTGCAACTGGTGGATGGCGCGAACTCGAAGGTTCAGAGCTCAGGTGAGTGATCAGCGAATTGCGGTGATCGGGGCAGGAATCCTTGGAGCCCGAATTACCCGGGAGCTTTTAGGCCCACGAGCCTTCGGTCGCGAGCAGACAGTGGGAGTCACCACAGTGAGTCGTCGCGCTGATCGATTGACTGTGCTGCGGAACTCGTTTGGGAATGAGGTACAGATGTTGAGCGATGCCACTGGCAGCGCCCAACTTGATGCAGATGTAGCCACTGTCATCGTTGCTCGTGCCGCTGGGGATCAGTTTGCAGTTGCACGCGAACAGCTCAGCGCTGGTCGTGATGTGATCACTACCTCTGATGATCCAGTAGAAGTTCAACAGCTCCTTGAGCTCGGTCCACTTGCTGCATCCTTAGGCTGCACGTTGGTTGTTGGTGCTGCATTCGCTCCGGGGTTGTCGTGTCTTTTGGCGAGTCATGCCTCGGCGTTGTTGGACCGAGTGGATGAAATCCACGTAGCTCGACACGGTGCAGCGGGGCCTGCCTGTGCCGCACAGCGCTTGCGAGCCCTCCGCGGTACTGCCACAGACTGGCGCGACGGTGAGTGGCTGAAGAGACCAGGGTTCTCTGGCCGGGAGCTGTGCTGGTTTCCTGATCCAATCGGTGCTCGTGACTGTTACCGTGCAGCTCTTGCGGATCCGTTCTTGCTGGTACCTGCATTTTCAGAGGTGACTCGGGTAACGGCCCGGATCGCAGCAAATCGAAGGGATCGAGCGCTAGCGCCCTTCCCGATTTGGCTTCCTGCACCCTCCGAAGGCGGCATTGGTGCGGTTCGAGTTGAACTTCGCGGAGTTCGAGACGGTCAACGCGAATGGGTGGTCTATGGGGTTTTGGACCGCCCCGCAGTAGCCGCCGCTGCAACAGCGGCAGTCACCGCTTTGTGGGTGACTGCCGGCGGCGTAGCGCCTGGTGCGACTGGTTTGGCGGGGTTAGGTGCAACTAGCGAGTTGCTGGGGGAGTTGGCTCTTCGCGGTGTGCGTGCCGCCGTATTTGAAGGGTCTGAGGGATCCTCGAGGCAAAAAGCGCAGAGAAATCAGTAATTGACGCTCAGGTTTGGGTGGACGCTGCCGATATATGTCACCAAGAGTGATAAAAAAGCCCACTTTCCGTCTATTTCGGACAGTGTAAGAAATTTGTTGGGAATTTCTTGGAAAATCACTCAAGTTCTGCGCGCCTACATGCCGATACACCGAGTGCCGACGTTCGGCACGGAGGAGATTCAGTCATGGGCGAAACATTGACACAGCAGCAAGTCACAGCACTTATCGAGGAGCACCTGCCACTCGTGAGTCATGTGGTGTTCCAAGTAGCAGTGAACTTTCCGCGACATGTTGAGCGCGAGGAACTCGCTCGCGCTGGCGCCCTTGGTCTAGTTGAAGCCGCTAAACGATTCGATGAGTCCCGAGGAGTTCCCTTCAACCGATTCGCGGCGCAGCGAATTCGCGGAGCGATTATCGATGCAGTTCGTGCAGCCGACTGGGCACCACGTTCAGTTCGTGCCCTAGCTCGCAGTCTGGATCAAGCAGAACTCGATCTTGCGAATCGCCTTGGACGGGCTCCTTCTGTTGCCGAGACTGCAACCGAGTTAGGAATTTCACGCGCCGAGCTTGATCGGCTCCGAGATCGGATGTTTCGCTCGGTGGTTTTGGCCTTTGATTCCTTGCTCGGATCATCTGATGACGAGGAACTCACTTTGGTCGACGTTCTGACAGACAGGTCGTCTGTTGAGCCATCAGAGGAACTCGAAGCTCGCGAACTTCGTGCGTATCTTCGAGATGCAGTGCACTTGCTCCCCGAACGTCACCGCATCGTTGTGGTGGGGTATTTCATTGAAGAGCGAACCTCAACCGAACTGGCCGCCTTTATGGGAGTGACCGAGTCACGCGTTTCGCAGATGCGTAGCGAAGCACTCGCCATGTTGAAAGACGGCATCGAAGCTCAGTACTCAGATGATGAGAGCGTAGCAACTGGCCTTATTGCCCGTCGCAAAGCCCAATATGCGTCATCAATTTCCTCTGCCTCGGGCTGCGGAGATCGCATTGCTTTCGTCGCCGAAGATGTTGACTTGATCCTTGCGTAGCGACCTCTTGCCGACAAGGTTGGTGCAGAGATATCGCCGAGTCACGGCTGCAGCAGGTCAACGAACTGCTGATGGAGCAACCCGTTAGAAGCAATCGCCGAATACACAGCAGTTGTACTTGTGTCATCGGTGCCGTCCATATTGAGCGCAGCGGAGCCGTCCCGAGCTGTCAGTACGCCGCCAGCTTCGGGGATAATGACCGTCACTGGGGCAATGTCCCACCAAGCTAGAACTGGGTCCACCATTGCATCTATGCGTCCAGAGGCAACAAGCGCATAGCCGTAGGCATCACCCCAGGTACGAAGGCGCGGCCCCGCTTGAGTGACCTTGCTGAACATGTTGGGAGTCCACATATGGAATCCCGTGCAAGACAGGTAGCTGCCGTCGAGTTCTTCGCGATCAGAGACACGACACGGTGTTCCGTTCAAGAAACACCCAAGGCCGCGTCCCGCATAGATCGTTTCGCCAAGGGCGGGAAGATTGATAATGCCGATTGCTGGACCGTGTTCGTCCTCGAGGTACAACAAGTTCGAATAGGTGCCAACCCCATGGGTGAATGCTTTGGTGCCGTCGATGGGGTCAATGACCCAGCCTCGGCCCGAACTACCAATGCGATCTGCTTCTTCTTCGCCTTGGATCCCATCGAGCGGAAAGGCATCAGAGATGAGCTCTCGAAGGAGCCGTTCCGCAGCTCGATCGGCTTGCGTCACAGGGGTTCCATCGCCCTTCGCATCAATGGCGAGGTCGGGATTATTGAACCATTCCAAGGTGAGGGCACCTGCTTGCTGGGTCCACTCAACGGCGGTTTCGAGTAGTGCGATATCAATATCAGTCATAGCAGAGTTCTCTCCGTTGAGGCTTGTCTCGGACTTACATACCGTATCGGTCACTTGAGGTCGCCGGGGCTGTCAGAATGCGCAGTACCTAGTGCAGCGAAGAAGTGGCGTGCGCTACCCACCCCCGGAGAACCTGTGGACTTACGAACGATTCTTGAACTGTCTGATCACGGCCCCGATACCTTTGTGGGCATCGGGCCGCAATACCCGTGGGGAGGACTCTACGGAGGCCAAATTGTGGCCCAAGCTCTGAGCGCTGCAACTCGTACGGTTGAGGACGAGGATCTGCACGTGCACTCTCTGCGCGCCTACTTCATTCGCCGAGGTGATCACAATGAGCCAGTGCGTTATGAGGTTGATCGCATTCGTAATGGCCGCTCCTTTGCCACGCGGCGCGTCGTTGCTCGACAGCCAGTGGGTGCCATCTTGAACCTAGAGGCAAGCTTTCAACGCCTAGAGGTTTCTGATGACATCGAGACTGTCTCGTTACCCCCAGACATCCCAGTTCCGTCAGATCTTGATCAGGACTCCTGGAGCCCTGTTTTTGAGCGTGCCTTTGTCCCAGCAGATGCCATTACTGCAGGCGGTCGCGATGGTTCGGGTCGCGCAGCAGCATGGCTCAGAGTCTCACAGGAACTACCAGAAACAGGACCACTTCACGCAGGGGGGCTGGCCTACCTTTCTGATGATCTGCCCACGGACGCGGTCGTTCGCGCTCATCCTGTGCGACGTGAGCCTGATGATGTGTTGCACAAGGTGCTTTTTACTGCCTCACTTGATCACACCATCTGGTTTCACCGTCCTTTTCGGGCCGATCAGTGGCAATTGCACGATTTCACCTGCCATACCTTCGTTGGTGGTCGCGGCCTAGCTATCGGGCATGTGTTTGCACTAGATGGAGCGCATCTCGCGACCATTGCTCAAGAGGTGTTATTGCGAGATACCCGCGAGCGGTCGTAATTCAGCGCTGCCAACCTTTGTGTGGCCTTCGTTCACCTTCTGTACAGATTGGTTCACCAAACGTTTGCCTCCTTGGAGGGTCGCGCGTCACTTTCGTGTTCCAGCATCTAGCACGTGGCGCTGACAACCCCCGACCTTCAGGCGCTCGAGGAACAAGTTCCTCGAGATATTGCGCGAACCGTGACCCGCGGCGACCGCATTTTTCGGACGCTCTGCGCCAGCGCCGCGGCAGTCAGTCTGTTCATCATCGGCGGAACTGCCCTGTTCTTGGCTATCAAAGCCGTTCCGGCGTTGCAGAAAGCTGGTTTGGTCTCGTTCTTTACCACCAGCGTGTGGAATCCAACCGTTGGTGACTTTGGAGTATTGGGACTGCTCATCGGAACGATCATCATTGCGACTGTTTCGCTCATCGTTGCGGTTCCCTTGGCAATTGGGCTGGCCTTATTCATTAACGAGTATTCCCCGGCGAGGATTCGCCGCATCCTGACATCTTCGGTTGACCTGCTTGCTGCCATGCCCAGCATCATCTTTGGAATGTGGGGATTCTTTGCCCTCCAAGCTCCGCTGGTGGGCGTGGCTGCTTGGTTAAATTTGCATCTCAGCGCGATTCCATTCTTTCGCCTGTCAGAAGCCGATGCTCCGCTGCTGAGGTCAAGCTTTATCGTGGGCACCGTCGTGGCACTCATGATTGTGCCGATTATTACCTCGGTATCTCGTGACGTCATGGCGCAATGTCCTCGATCTCAGTGTGAAGCGGCCCTTGCACTCGGTGGCTCGCGCTGGGGAATGATCAAAGAAGTGCTGCTTCCCTTTGGGAAAGCTGGAATCACGGGTGCCGTCCTGCTTGGCTTTGGGCGTGCACTCGGAGAAACCATTGCGGTTGCACTCATTATTGCGTTCACCGTTCAAGCGAACCCCTATGTGCTTGAACAAGGCGGCGGCTCCATTGCCTCGCTGATTGCAATTAAGTTTCCCGAGGCCCAGGACCTAGAGATTTCGGCTTTGATCGCTGCAGGCCTAGCGCTGTTTTCCATGACCTTGTTCGTCAACCTTGGTGCACGTGCGATTGTTCGCCGAACCCAGATTGCAGCCTGAGGTTGATGTTCACATGAGCCTTCTTGACGAACGCCCTCTAGACGAAACTCCCGTGCCAGACGCACAGGACCAAGAACCCATCGAGGAGCAGGTTCCGTTCCGGCCACGTGCACTAGTTCGCTCCGAACGGGTCGAATTGATGTTGGCTGTGGCGAGCGGTGTGACTGGTAGCGCCGTGATGTGTCTGTTGTTTGACTGGACCCATCCACTCACCTTTGCCATCTGGGCGTTGTTGTTGTTTCTGGGCTCGACCTACCTGTTGGCCCGTGACAGCCAGAGCCCAATAGTTGCGACTGACCGGCTTGTCACGACTCTGGTCTGGACGAGTGGGGGTATCGCAGTTTCGGTTCTGCTTTGGATGCTCGGCTATGTCGTTGTCAAAGGAATCGCTGGGCTGAACTTCGAGTACCTGACTTCGGATCTGTCGAAGGTAGGACCACTTGATGAGGGTGGTGGTGTCTTTCACGCCCTAGTGGGGACTTTGGAACAGATGTTGATCGCATCTGTTTTGAGCATCCCGATTGCTATTCTCACAGCGGTCTACTTGCACGAGATTCATGGCCGCCTCTCAGGGATCGTGCGTTTTGTTATTGATGCAATGAGCGGTCTGCCCTCAATTGTTGCCGGTTTGTTCATCTACACGGTGTGGGTGTTGCAGGGCCGAGGCCCTTCCGGTTTGGCGGCGGGTTTGGCGCTCGCGATTTTGATGATTCCCACTGTTACGCGAACTGCCGAAGAGATGCTCAAGACCATTGATGACGGCTTGCGCGAATCAGCGTTAGCGCTTGGCGCACCGCAGTGGCGCAGCGTTATGCAGGTTGTTCTGCCGACGGCTCGGTCGGGCCTGATCACTGCCTCCATTTTGGGTATAGCCCGAGCCGTGGGGGAGACAGCCCCAGTGTTGCTCACAGCATTTGGCAGTTCTTCGATCAACTGGAGTCCCGTCAATGGCCCCCAAGCCGATCTGCCTTTGTATATCTACCAACTGCTTCGTCAGCCCAACCCTGCGCAAATCGCGCGAGCTTGGTCAGGGGCCTTGGTTCTGGTTTTGCTCGTTCTTATTTTGTTCGTTCTAGCCCGCGTTATTGGTGAACGTGGAGCCAGAGTTAGAGGAGGGTCGCGATGACTACAGTTGAATCCCCACGGACAGCCGCAGACACGGCGACAAACCGTCAGGTTGTCAGCAGTGAACTCCTAGCAGAAGAGCCGCATGGTTCTTCGCGGATTGACGCAACAGATGTGACCTGTTGGTTTGGTAAGCGCAAAGTGCTTGAGCGTTGCTCGTTGTCGATGGAACCTGGCAAAGTCACTGCGTTGATTGGACCCTCGGGTTGTGGAAAATCCACATTTCTTCGCTCGCTGAACCGCATGCACGAACTTGTTCCAGTGGCAGCAATTGCAGGAACTATTGAGCTTGACGGGGTTGATATCTACTCCGAAGAGATGAGCCCAACCGAGGTTCGATCCCGAATCGGAATGGTGTTCCAAAAGCCGAACCCGTTCCCTGCAATGTCGATTGCCGACAATGTTCTCGCGGGCCTTGGGCTTTCGGGAATGTCTCACGAAGACCCCAAAGCACTCGTAGAGCAGTGCCTCCGTCGAGCGGGCCTCTGGGCTGAAGTTTCGGATCGACTCGATGAAGGCGGAATGTCGCTCTCGGGTGGTCAACAGCAGCGCCTGTGCATTGCTCGGGCGTTAGCGGTGCACCCGGATGTGTTACTGATGGATGAGCCGTGCTCGGCCCTTGACCCCATCTCGACCCGGGTTATTGAGCAGACGATTCGCGAACTCTGCGAAGAGATCACCATCGTAATTGTGACGCACAACATGCAACAGGCACAGCGCGTGAGCGATACGTGTGCGTTCTTCTTGGTGGAATCCATTGGTGACCCCGGCCGCATCGTTGAAGCCGGCCCGACCGCGCAGGTCTTCGAAAATCCCTCGGATCCGCGGACCTATGACTATGTGACAGGGCAATTCGGATGAATCTGCTGCGTCGGCGGGCGCTTGTTACTCCAAGTCTTCGGACTGCTTCAGCCATAACACTCTCTGTGATCGTTGCTGTTTCGGTTTTGTGTACCGGTGTCGCGCACGCAGCTGGCCCAACGGTGACTGGCACCGGGTCATCCTTCGCTGCACTGGAAATTGAGCAGTGGAAGAGTGACGTTGCCAATGAATATGACATCGCAATCAACTACCAAGCAGGTGGATCGACACAGGGCCGACTCAACTACCTGAACGGAACCGTCGACTTTGGGGCTTCCGATATTGAATTCCAACCAGATGAACAAAACCTGATCAACAGCTCATCGCGCAAAGACTTTGTTTATGTGCCAGTTTCTGCCGGCCCGCTTGCCTTCATGTTCAACGTGATCGGCCCAGGTGGTCGCATCAGCGACCTGAGCCTGAGCCGTCGCGATGCCTGCAGAATATTTACTGAGCCAGACATCAAGTGGAACGATGCATCCATTCAGGCCACGAATCCTGGAGTTGCTCTGCCTGATCGAAAGATCCGTCCCGTGGTGCGAAATGACGGTTCAGGCACAAGCTATGTGCTGAGCGAGTACTGCATCAACGTGGCGGGTGATATCTGGAATGCGTTCAAGACTTTTGTGGCTAATAACGATCCTGATCAAAACTCGATTCCTCTTCGTGAGGGTGTCCCCGTTTCAACTTGGCCTCAGGGAATCGGCAGCGCAACGGGTGCAACAGCCTCAACGGGTGTGGCTCAGACAGTTCAGTTGTCTCCAGACACGATTACCTATGTCGATGCTGCCACTGCGGTTACAACCTTCATTGACGGAGCGACCTCACCGGTAGCGAGCGTCGAGAACGCCGCAGGTGCGTATATGAAGCCGGTTCCAGCAGCAGCAACCATTGCGCTTGGCTACGCAGAGGCCAGAGCGAATGGAACATTTGCATTGCGCTATGACGGGGCTGACCCGCGTGCTTATTTCCCGTCGACCTATTCCTACGTCATCGCCCAAACCAGCGGATTTGATCCGGCAAAGGGGAAGGTGTTGGGAACATTTCTGAACTATGCAGTTACTGCTGGACAACGAAATGTTGAAGAACTTGACTACTCACGCTTGTCTGAAGTTTTGGTAAATCTGGCGTTAGACAAGGTTCAGCAGATTCCGGGGGCTCCGGCTCGCCCGACTGATTTGGCAGGTGCGCCGCCGCCGCCGGATGTGCTTGGCGGAACGATCGCAGCAAAGGGTGCTGCAGGTGTTGCTGGCGCGGCCGGTGGTGTTGCTGGCGCGGCCGGCGCGGCCGGTGGTGTTGCAGGTGCAGCTGGAGGAGTACTCACCCCCGAACAAGCCAAGGCAGCTGCTGCAGCGGCAGAAGTATTGGCAGCGCAGACCAAAGCTGCATCCGAGGCTGCTGCTGCTGACCAATCTGCTGCCGACGAGATCCTCGCAGTGCAGACGAACGGCCCTGGTGGCCGAGAAGTGATCTTCACTCTGCTTCAGGGAGCGCTGTTAGTCGGCCTTGGAGTGTTTCTGTCGAAGGGAGTTCGAACCTCATGGCAAAAAAAGTAGTAATCGGCAAAGAGACCGCATCGAAGCAGGCAGGGCAGGCAATGAAGAAGAGCACCAAAACAGGAGTTCGCAGCGGTCTGCTGCCCCGAGGGATTCTTGCAGCAGTAGCTGTGTTGCTCCTTGGCTGGGCCGTGGCTCCGTTTGTTGCGGGGGCACAAACTGACTCTGCCGAGCCCACCGAACTTCGGATTGCAAATACGCACGAGTCACTCGCTGCGGCCCTGACCTGGCTAGGCGCAGTGAAAAATATCCCTGGGTCAACAACAGCCCGGCAGGTAGCTGGCGGAGACGCACAGTCCAAGGAGCGGCTCATCACTGGCGGTGCCGATATTGCCGTGAGTGGTACTCCATTTACTGAGGCGGAGACCAAGGCTCTCGAGGCTACGGGTCGGTCAGTGATTGAGGCTCCGATTCAAGCAGTTGGCATGTCATTTCTGGTTTCCGGACCTCGACCCACTGGCATTGATCTGTGCGGGTTCGTTGAGCAAAGCGAAGAGGACGACCCGGGAAACGAGTTGCCCCCAGATTGCCTGAGGGTGCGTGATTTTGAGGGGCCGTTACGGCTGACTTCGGCCAACCTGGCAGACGTGTTCCTAGAAAGCGCTGTGAACAACTGGCAGGACCCAGAGTTCTTGGCGCTGCTAGCCGAACTTCCACCGGGAGGGCTGTCAATGACTTCCCCCTTGCGGCCTGCTTCAGCTGTGCTCAGGAGCGATGCCGGCATGGCAAACCTCGCCCTCGGCACCTACCTCAGAACGACTCAGCCAGCGAAATGGTCGACACGATCATCGAGCTTGTCTCTCACTCCTGAACCAGCACCGGATGCGACTTGGCCCTTTACTCGTGCACCTGCAAAGCAGGGCCTACCAGACGCAGTTGGCGTGATTCGGCAATGGAAGACTGCCTCTGCTGCTGTGGACGTTCCCGCCGAGAGCGGTGCCATGACCATGACCACACCGCTTGCAGCAGCGCAGGCGATCCAAGCCGAGGCTGAGGAGCCGCCGTTTGATGCTACGGGCGAGGCAAATCTTAGGACTGACCTGTACGTGGCACAGATAAAGAACGGAGCGGGTGAATGGCTTTCTGTCACACCTGACTCAATTACCACTGCGCTAGCAGCGGGCTCAGGTGCTCCGCTGTTTGCTGCTACCCAGAATGTTCCCGGTGGTTGGCCACTGTCTTGGGCCAACTCAATCTATGCACCGGATTCAGGCCTGACAGGGGTGGAGGCCAACACCGTCGCAGCGATTATCCGTTGGCAGTCAACAGTGGGACGGCAGCGCTCGGCTGAACTGAGCGAGGGGCAGTTGCCCGATGTACTGGTTGCTAAAGCGCTTGTTGCAGCCGATAAAATTGTTAGCTCCAACTGCACAGCTGCAGGACTCAAGACAGTGCTGACTAGTGACGTTTCACGGTTTGCGCCCGCAGGAACGTTGGCAGATCTTGGCGAAACTCTCTGGTGTGATACCCCCTCAGATGGCACTCCTGTTGTTGAGGAAGAGCCAGTAGTGGACCCGTTTACGGGGGTAGTTGTACCCGTGGTTGCAGGAGTTTCGGCCTCGTCTGGATCAACTTCCGGGACGAATCGGCCTCTCTCGGCGAGTTCAGCGACTCCGTCATCAGCAAGCGCCTCTGTGGGCAGCGCAGACTTCTCAACCGAGTCTGCAAGCACCGCGACGGGAGGCATCGCTGCGACTCTGCCACCAGTGAAGGTGGCTCGAATCATGCCGCTACCGCTACCGGGCTCAGACCCGCGCTTTGATCGGCTAGCAACGCTTGCACTCGGTGGCCTGATGTTCCTGGGCGTCCGAGCGCTGATGAGGCGATCGGGACTGATTTCTGCATGAGCGACGTCATTGACCTGCGACCCGACCCCGATGAAACCGAACCAAGTTCGGCTGACCCCTCGACCCTTGACCCCGATCAGATTGATGAGGTCACGGATCCTGCGGCCTCGCTGAAACGGCGCCGAGTCATTCTTGCGGTCATTGTCTCGTTAGTTGTCTTAGTTGCTGCAGATGCAGTGATTGGCGCAGCAGTACATGCCGAGCACCAACGGCATCTCTCTGCCGAGTTTGCGATCCCAACGGAGAAGGTCAAGGTTGGCGATGCCGCATTTGTGTTGCAGATACCGGCGCTAGGAGTAAATGAGGTTGTGGTTGAGGGGGCCTCTGCGAGCGAATTGCGAGGCGGTCCAGGTCGCCGTTTGGACTCAGTACAGCCCGGTGATTCTGGCAACACCGTTATTCAAGGACACAAGACTCGTTTTGGTGGGCCGTTTGGCCAGTTGAAAGACTTGAAAGGTGGAAACTCAATCTACCTTCGGAGTCGATCGGGCGATGTCACCGTGTACAAGGTGTCTAAGGTTCGCACGGTAGGTAGTGATCAGGTCAAGTACTTAGAATTCGACGGGCCAAATCGGCTGACCTTGGTCTCGAGTGCCGGCGGCCCGCTAGATGGCTCGCGAGTTGTGGTTACGGCTGCTGCCGACGACTTGTCGATTACCGATGAGAATGCAGTTGAGACAGCTGTAAAAGACGGAGCTGTAAAAGACGCCCTGCCTGGTGCGGATGCCGAGGAAGAACTCGCACCAATTCAAACTTACGATGTTCGAGGAATTGGTGGAGCGGTCCTGCTGCTCACGGGAATCGGGCTGATCGCCGTAGGCATCCTGGTGGGTATTGACCTGCGAAAGAGATACGGCTGGGCAGCAGTCCTAGTGGTGGCCGGAAGTTCAGTTGCTTTAGGAGTAATTGTGCTGCTATTTAATATCTCTATGGTGGTTCCAACTACCTATTAGAAAGATAAATAGATAGCTAGAAATCTATCTATTGTTTACCTTGGGGACATCTTTTCGTTCACTCTTCTCGCTTATTCGGCGCGTCTTGGCGGGCAAGTGAACGACGAGGTAACAAGTAACAAACACTCGTGCGTAGGTCTTGATCTTGGGCATTTCTCCCTACATAGTCACTCTTGGCACTCTGCTGTGGAGAGTCATTGACATTGAAAGGCGAACATAATGAAAGCCCGCTTAATGATGAAGTCAGTAGCAGGACTTCTTTTGGTGATGGGAACCGCTGTAGCGATTGCCGCACCAGCTTCTGCTTCCACCACCACTGTGACCCCCAACCCGGTCACCGTTACTCCAAACCAGACCACGGCAAACGTCACGGTCAACTGGACTGGATTGGCTGCAAATACCCTCGTATTCGTTGACGTTTGCAAGAAGTCAATCACCGACGCAAGCTTCGATGTTGCTTCCGACTGTGGCGCCTACTCAGGCATCACTCCCAACGGCAATGGCAGTGGAACAAATAGCGCAGTACTCGAGGTCTTCCGTGGCCAAGATCCAGCTGGTGAATCATGGGGATGCTTTGCAGCGGGCGACACTGCTCCTGCAGGAGTAACTAAGTACACCACCTGCTATGTCCGTGTTACTGACAACTCTGTCTTGAACAATGACAGCGATTCCGAGCAGGCATTCACCTTCTCCGTATCAAGCGGCGACGTTCCAGAAGCCCCGCTCACCATTCTGTTGCCAGTCGTTGGCACGCTCGCTGCCCTTGGCGGCTTTGTCCTCATCCGTCGTCGTCAGACTGTCTCGGTCTGAGATTTCTTTAACAACTTCTAAGGAGAATTGATTATGAAACTGAAATCACTCATTGGGGCTGCTCTGGTAGCAGGAACCCTGTTGTCAGGAACAGCTATGACTTCCATGGTCAGCGCCTCACCAGAGCCCTCGGGCTGGGATGACGCTAACGACCGTGTGGTTGGTACTGGTTCAGATACCACCTATCCGTTCATGCAGCGCGCCGAGCTCTTGTTCAATCAGGGAACCGGTTGTGACACCGATAACGCTTCGCCAGCGGCTTCGCCAGCGGCCTACAACCTTGGGAAGTGCCTGACCGGTGTTTCTCAGACTGCCACGAATACGCAGGGCAACTGGGATCACGACGTGTTTGCTAGCACCTACCCAACCGGGTCCTCTGCAGGCGTCACTGCACTGAAGAACGGTCAAGTTGATTACGCACGATCCTCACGTGGGCCAAAGTCCTCGGGCGAGTCGGCACTCAACTTCTGGGCTTTCGGCAAGGATGGCCTGATTATGGTTACCTACGGCAACCGTACTCCTGGCAACCTGACCACGGCTCAGATTCAGGGAATCTACAACTGCACCATTACTGACTGGTCATCAATCGACGGCCAAGCAGCCGGCACCATTGAGCCAGTTGGAATGCAGGCATCCGCGGGAACCAAGGCCGTGTTCGATAGCTATCTCGGATTCGACGCCAACTCTGGTGCTTGCAAGAAGTCCCTGTCTAGTGGAGCGTATCCATTCGAAAATGACCTCAAGCCACTCGTTGCCGATGCCGGCATCTCGGCAAATAACGCGATCTGGTGGATGAGTGCCGCTGCTTACAAGGCATTCTCGTACCAGCGTCAGACAGCCCAGTCTTGGACCGTCGAGGGCAAGTCCGCAACGGCTGGCACGATTGCTAACAACACCTACCCCATCACGCGATTTATCTACCACGTGACCAAGAAGACTGATGCAACTGCAGCAGCTGCTTCTGCAGAGATCACGGGTGCTGACGGCGGCGCTGGCGGTGCGGTTCGTGAACTCACTGAGTTCATGTGCAAGCCTGCAGCTTCACACACCAACAATGACTACTCCGGTAAGACGAACTATGTAGAGCTAACAGGTGTCTACACAGCAACCGGATTCATTCGGGTGCCTGCCGCTGAGCAGACAAACGGTATTTGCAAGTTGGTTCCAGGAGCCTGATTGGTTCTGGAATCTGTACGTGTAGAACGTCTCTTTGAGTTCTACAAGCTCGAGGGGCACGGCTTCGGCTGTGCCCCTCTTGGTCTTTGTTGGAGGAGCTGAGCAATGCAATGGAGCAGAGTTAGGTTTGCGGTGCTGACCGGGTCGCTAGGGACTGTGGTCCTGCTGCTCGGTGTGGGCAATGCCTCAGCAGAATCCTCTGTGAGTGTTGCTCCGGACCGGATTCCCGTTACTGCGGAGCAGTCAGCGGCACTGGTACAGGTGCGCTGGTCTGGTCTTGAGCCACGGCAATTGGTGTTTGTTGATATTTGTAAGAAGTCCATCTCGGATAGCAGTTTCATTGTTTCCGAGGACTGCGGGGCATATTCGGGACTCGCTCCAAACGGTTCCGCCGCAGGCGACGGGAGCACTGAACTTGAGGTATTCCGGGGCCAAGACCCCGCTGGTGAAGCCTGGGGATGCTACGCCGAGGGCGACACGCCGCCCGCTGGTGTCATCAAGTACACCACTTGCTTTGTCCGAGTAACAGATACCGCGGTGCTCAACGTGGAGAGCGACTCGGAGACCCCGATTCGTTTTGAGGGCGCCGGCCGGGTGGACCCCGGGACATTGGCCACGACGAGTG
>WLJI01000039.1 GCA_009701845.1 Actinomycetota bacterium | reverse complement strand
CGAAGGCGTTCAACTGCACTACCGCCGAACACGCCGCTCGCTTCCATTCCTGTCCACAAAGAGCGCAGACGACCCACACCCTCGACACTGGGATCGGCCGCCACGGCCGCACCGTTGATTGCCCCGATCGAGGTTCCAAGTACCACATCAGGAACGATCAGTTTCTCTGCAAGGGCTTCGAGCATTCCAACCTCGGCTGTACCCAACTTGCCGCCACCGCCAAGCACAAATGCAGTCCTGGGCTCAGCGCGCTCTGCAGCTACTTCTAAGGCATTCGGTTCCACGCAGGAATCGTTTCACACACTCGCACTAACTTTGTGTTCATGCCCCCACATCACGGACCAGCGCGTCGACATCTTGAGTCCCACAAAAGCAGCCGTACAAGCTGGCTCAGGGCATCAGTACTTGGAGCCAATGACGGCATTCTCTCTACTGGCGCTCTCCTTCTTGGCGTGGCGAGCGCTGGCGCAGACGAGACCCAGATACTTTTCGCAGGAATCGCTGGCCTGACAGCGGGAGCTGCATCGATGGCGCTGGGCGAATACGTATCGGTGAGTTCCCAACGCGATGTTGAGCTAGCTGAGCGCACCATTGAGGCAAAGGAAATCGAGGAGGATCCCGAAGGCGAACTGGCGGAACTCACTGGCATCTATGAGTCTCGCGGCCTCACGCCCGAGCTTGCCGGGTCAGTCGCGCTGCAACTCATGGCTCATGACCCGCTAGAAGCGCACCTACGTGACGAACTCGGCCAGAGTGAACTCACACTCGCCAAGCCACTCGAGGCAGCAGTCTCGTCGTTCTTTAGCTTTGCCGTGGGCGCAGCCTTGCCGCTCGCAGTTGCTGCTCTTGCCCCTGCTGGAATCAGAGCGATCGCCATTGCAGTGGCAACGCTTGTTGGGCTGCTTGCACTGGGCGCAGTCGCTGCTCGCCTTGGTGGAGCGAGCCTAGCTAGAGGTGCGCTACGTGTGGGCATCGGCGGCGCAATTGCACTTGGCCTGACGTTTGCCATCGGATCGCTGCTCGGAACCTCAGCGCTCTAACAAAACAGTTCTGTAACAAACAGTTCTGTTCTCGAGAAACAGCTGAAACCCAAGGCACACCCGGCCAAAACGTGTTCTGTCATGCGTGCGACCTCCTAGAGAGGGTCACACGCATGACAGAACGGGGGGCAATGATCTGACGTTACAAGTCGGGTTATTAGCAGCCGCTGCCGTTCCAAGCCGATCGGCCACCGGAGTTCAGGGTGTAGAGCGCTACTGCATCTTGCACATGCCAAGGAGCCTGCGCTGCGGTGCCATAGCCGGGGTAACCGGCCCGTGCAGAGAGCGTGCGCCAAGAACTGCTCAGAAACTGATACGCACCCGAGGCTGAGCTACCTGAGTTCTGCGCTCCGTAACCATTGATGTGGGGGTATGCGCCACGGTCTGATTCATGATGACGGACACAAACCAAGAAGGGATGATTCTGCACTGCACGCTGTTGCGCCTCGACTGCTGCGACGTACTCTGAAACGATTGCTTGCTTTTGAGCATCAACCTCAGTTGCAGAAATTGCGCCATCGGCGTTCAGATCCTTGACCCAGGTCTCGACCGGGCCAGTTGGGAAACAACCCGTAGCCATAATCGCCATGAGTGCGGCACCGGCCAGAACGCCCAGGCGCCGGTTACGGCTCGCTGGACGAACTGCCGACGCCTGCTGACTACTTGATTCGCCTGAACGACTACCGATCGACCATCGTCCCTGTCGCGGCGCAACAGAGGTTTGAGTTGAGCCAGGTGATGCGAGGGAATCTGCGGAGCGTGTTTGGTTGTTCATGAAACTGCCTTTCAGTTCTATGTCGATTCGGGAAGTCATGTGACGACCCGGAGACATTATTACGAACTATTTGCAGTTTTGTAACATTTCGTAACACAAATGTGACACAAATCACTTCTTCAGATTCGAAGTAAATGTCGGCAACTAGGCCGTTGTGGCCGAGTTGTTCCAGATTCGCAACAGCAAACCCGTGCTGCCAACCGAACCCGAACCTCCCGAGTTACTCGAGGCACCGCCTGTACCGCCCGACCCACCAGCGCCTGCAGCGGAGCGCGTCTGAGTACCGCCACTCACTGCCAGCGTGCCGGAACCTGTGTGGAACACCGAGATGGACGGTCCGCCGGAGCCGCCGCCGGCACCGCCACCACCACCACCAGCGCCACCGCCGCCGCCCGAGCCACCAGGTCCAGCCGAGCAGCATGACTTTGATCCGCCGCCTCCACCAGATCCGCCAGACCCGCCAGCACCGCCAGCCGTTCCTGCACCACCAGTTCCACCAGCAAGGGAATTCACCGTTGAGTTCGTCACGGTCAATGAGGAGTTGTGGGCATACACCCCGAATGATCCGCCTCCTGCACCGCCTACGCCAGAGGAGCCTGCGCCTGCGCCGCCACCACCACCACCAGCACCACCGCCGCCACCCGAAGCACTCGCAGAGCTACCGCCGCCGCCGCCGCCACCACCACCGCCAAGAGCGCCAGCAGAGCCAGTGCCTCCAGTGACTCCTGCCCAGAGCGCCGTTGCACTCGTGGCCGAGTTCGTGCCCCCAGCCCCTCCTGCGCCACCAGAACCAGCGGCACCGCCTGAGCCGTTTCCGGCCCCAGAGCCGCAACCAAAGACACTGCCGCAGCCGCCGCCGCCGCCCGAGGCTCCCCCGCCGCCGGACCCGCCGTTTGCACCACCGCCGGAGTAGTTGCCGCCCGTGCCGCCGTTGCCGCTACTGGCCACGCCCGATCCGCCGCAGGATCCTGCTCCGCCGCCGGGGGAACTTGGCCCCGAGGCGTTTCCGCCGCCGCCGCCGTTACAGCCAGCCGCACCAGGTGACCCAGCTCCAGAGCCCGCAGCGCCGGCAACGCCGGGCTTTGAACTGACTGTTGAATCCACAATCGTGACTGCAGATCCAGCAATGGCACGCACACCATAGGCACTCGAACCAGCACCCGTTGGCGTGCCGCTCTCTACTGTCACTCGCAGCAATGACAGTGTGCTTGATTGAGCCAGAACTCCAGTGGCGTTTGCACCACCAGACCCGTTGATAGTGACGTCCGACAAGGTTGCACCGGCGCTCGTCGAGCTAGCCGTCACCGAACCGTTCACTGTCGAGGTTCCTGATCGCGAGCCATACCCCGGCGCATAACCGCCCCGCAGCGTGATGCCATCGGTCAACGTAAACCCAGCACTGTAGGTTCCGCTGCTTGCTTGAACCACGGACTTTGATCCTGCAGCTGCGTTGAGCACTGCCTGCGAAAGTGAAGCACAGGGCGATCCGATTGCTCCACAAGATCCAGAGTCGGCCCCACCCGTAGCTGCAACAAACAGGGTGCTTGCAATCTGCCCATCGGCACCGTCACAGTTGGAATCGATGCCAGCGGAATCAAGTGGATCAACGGCTCCTGGGAAGACCGCTGAGTCGGAATCATTGCAGTCAGCAGGGGGCTGCGAGCCGTCTGCATCGTCGTCAATCACAGCCGAGATTCCGAGCGAAACTGCCGCCGATGCAACGCCGTTGTCATCAGTCACTACCAACGTAGCTACGTAGGCCCCGGCTGCGTAGGTGTGGCTGGGGTTCGTAACGGTGCTGGTTCCGCCATCACCAAAGTCCCAGGCGTAGCTCGCAATATTGCCGTCGGAGTCGGAAGACCCTGAACCGGTGAAGCTCACAACTAGGGGCCGTGCCCCAGCCTGAGGAACAGCTGTTGCAGCTGCAGTGGGCGCAACATTTGCTGTGACTGCTGTAACCACGGTGCTGGTATCGGTTGCGCCAAAGTCGTCGGTGACAGTCAGTGTGGCTGTGAATGAGCCAGCCGAGGTATAGGTATGGGTAGCTGAGGCTGTGGTCTTCGTCGCGCTGCCGTCACCAAAGTCCCAGTTATAGCTCGCAATAGTTCCGTCACTATCCGCTGACCCAGCGGAAGTGAAGCTCACCAACACGGGTTCCTTGCCGCTGCTTGGGGTACCGCCGGCCTGAGCACTGGGCGCAAGGTTGGGAGTCACTGTCACTGTGGTTGTGGCAGTTGCTACTCCGCCGGCGTTATCAGTCACAGTGAGTGTGGCTACGAATGGGCCGGCAACAGAATATGCGTGCGTTGGATTAGCGATGGCCGAGGAATCGCCATCGCCAAAGTCCCAGTTATAAGCGGTGATCCTGCCGTCGGAATCACCTGATCCCACGGATGAGAAACTCACAGGAAGGCCTTGGCGAACTGTTGAAGGCGTAGCTGCTGAAACTGCAGTTGGCGCAACATTAGGAATGGCGTCAGCGGTGATATCGATCGAGGCGGAGTCTGTTTCGCCCTCGCTATCGGCAACGGTCAGCGTTGCTGTGTACGTCCCAGGGATGCTGTAGCTGTACGTGGGATTTGCACTACTCGAACCGTTTCCATCACCAAAATCCCAGCTATAGCTTGTGATTCCACCATCAGGGTCAGCGGATCCGGCCGAGCTAAAAAGGATAGTCAGCGGCACCTGCCCACCGGTGACGTTGGAGTTCGCGGCTGCAGTCGGGCCAACGTTGGCATTGACCTGAATAGCAACATCGCCAGAATCACTACCCCCGTCATCATCGACAATCGTCAGCGTTGCCGTAAAGGCTCCCGGCGCTGTGTAGATGTGATCAGGATTGGCAAGCGTTGACGCTGCAGTGCCGTCGCCAAAGTCCCAGCTATAGCTCGCAATCGTTCCATCGCTGTCCGTTGACCCCTCAGAGGAGAAGCTCACGAGCAGCGGAACCTTGCCAACTGATGCAGTGGCCGAGGCCAAGGCAGTGGGGGCCACATTGGCTGGGGGCGTCGTGGTGGTAATGACCGTGATGGCAGAACTGCTCTTATTGCCGTTGTCGTAGACGGTTAGCTTGGCGGTGAAACTGCCGGCGGTCGTATAGGTGTGAGTGGCATCAGGAGTGCTCACCAACGCCGAGCCGTCGCCGAAGTTCCACGAGTAGGTCGCAATGCTGCCGTCAGGATCCGTGGACCCGGCCGAAGTGAAATCAACAACAAGCGGATAGTCACCCGAGAGCGGATTGGCCGAGAGAACTGGCACGGGTGCCAGATTCGTTCCACCACCGCTCGGCGTCATGGGACTACAGGCAACGGCTAGCAGGCTGATAGCACCAAGAAAACAGAGTGACGCTCCCCGAACCGTTTTCATAAATCTCCCCCGATGACACCCCTCGCCTTGAGGGCGCTCGAAGCAAAGCATTATCAAGATTTAGTCAAGATGCAAGCATAAAGAGCTGAATTACCCTCAGTTTTAGGGGTTCTGCTGCTCTGTCGCGTTTTCGGTCAGCCCAGCATGAACCAAGTCGCCTTGCTCAGTTTCGAGCACGGCCTGAGCCAGAGCATCATCGACAAACTCGGTGGAGTCGTCAGTCACTTCGACGGACGAACCTTGCTTGACTCGGCCGCTCTTCCGAGGCCGTTTCACACCCCAGATGATGTGGAGTTTCTCGAGAAGAAACAGCACGTACCACGTGACATCGATCTCCCACCACTTCGTTCCCTGACGAGCCAGATACGCAGCCTTGTGGTGGTTGTTGTGCCACCCCTCTCCCATCGTCAGCAGGGCAAGCAGAGCGTTATTGCGACTGGTGTCCTCGGTTTCAAAACGACGCGAGCCAAACACGTGGGCCAGCGAGTTAATCAAGAACGTGGAATGCCAGAGAACCACGGTGGACAACACAAACCCGATCAGCAGCCCAGACCATCCACCGATCAACGTGCACACAACTGCAAGTGACCACGGAGCGATCCAGTCATGCTTTGAGATGAAGCGAAGCTCGGGGAACTTCTCGAAATCTTTCACTGAACGAAGCGGTGCACTCGTGGTGTCATCAGAGAGAATCCACCCGGCGTGACTCCACCAGAATCCTTTGCGCGGTGTGTGTGGATCGTTGATCGTGTCTGCAAAGCGATGGTGAATCCGGTGATGGCCCGCCCACCACAGTGGACCTTTCTGCGCTGCCGTGCATCCTCCGTAACCCAGAATGAACTGAAACACGCGAGATGTCTTGTACGCCTTATGCGAGAAGTACCGGTGATACCCGCCCGTGATAAAGAACATCCGGGTCCAGAAAGTTACGGCAAACAGAATCCATGCAGTTCGACTCACGCCCGTGAAGATGACCAGCAGGGGAAGAAGATGGATTGCAAAAAACGGAATAGAAGAGGTCGGGTTGATCCGACCATGTGGCAAGCGTTCGGTATCGATGACAAACCTTCCGGATAATTCGGTAGGTTCGCCCCTCCGAGTGCCCCATAAGCGTGAGTGCTACAGGTTAGCGCAGCAAGAACTTGGTGAACTAATGACAGCCACCGCCGCAACACCCACCCGAATGTGATGGCGCTGAACTGCTCGGCGCTGCTCGCAAGTAGTCGCCGCCGCCCGAGGTCGCAGCAAAAACTGACAGTAAGCGCTTGGCCCCAACATGGCCCTCAGGGCAGGTCGCAGGGTCATCCGCTGCAGCCATGCTTCGACGATCCTCAAACACGGTCTCGCAGGTCACACATCGAAACTCATAAGTAGGCATGACAGTCCTTCGACAACCGTGTTCGCTGAGGTGCTCAGAACAACAATCTCAGAATACCCGCAGAACCACTGATACCGCATCGCATGTCACTCAAGCCCGAGCGTGGATGTGAGTTCAATGACCACTACCGCCGCAGCTTGGTTGCCCTCATGTGTGAGTGAAACGTGTGCAGCCCAATCGCTGCCGAGGCACTCTTCAGCTATCTGTGCCACTTCTCCTGTGATGCACAGTGAGGGTCGACCGAATGAATCGTTGACAACTTCTATCTCGGCTAGGTCCGCAGCAGCTAGCGGCGTTGTAGCGGCAGAGTTGCTAGCAGAAACTGCCTGAAGAAAGGCAAGTTTTGCCGCCCATCTTGCCGCAAGTCGCCGCCCTTTGGTGGGCTGCAATTCGCCAGCTTGGGCCATTTCCGCTGCAGTAAAAGCCCCTAGTACGACCCCACTGTTGGGGTCATTGAGTTGGCTGGTGAACGAGGAGACCTCAATGAATTCAAGCCCGAGTCCGCTCACGCCCACCTTTCACCTCCCCCTTGTGCAATGCAGAAAGACTACGACCTTTCATAACGCGGCTCGCAAAAGATGAGCCGCTCTCTTGTGAGAACCGCTCCCTGCGGGAGTACCTTTCATATGTGTTCAACGACTCAGATCAAGTCACAAGCATCGCTGATGGTTGGATAGCGCGTGATGAAGAAGTGGTCTGGCACGGCTTCACGCAGATGGCCACCTATGCGAGCAACTCCCCGATCATCGTGGAACGCGCCGAAGGCCGAGAACTCATCGACGTGGACGGACGACGTTACCTTGATGCCATCAGTTCCCTCTGGGTCACCACGCTTGGGCATCGAGTGCCCGAGCTAGATGCGGCGCTTCGCCAGCAGATTGACCTTGTTGCACACTCGACCCTCTTAGGAAACGGAAACAGAACCACCATTGAGTTTGCCGAAGCCCTTGCTCAAGTAGTCCCCTTCGAACAGCCACACTTCTTGTTTGCATCGGATGGTGCAGCAGCCGTGGAACAAGCTTTGAAGATTGCCTTTCAGTTCTGGACGAACCAGGGAATCACAACTCGTCAGAGCTACCTAGCTTTTGGTGGCGCTTATCACGGAGACACTTTGGGTTCGTTATCTGTTGGGGCAGGCGGATTTGGAACCGAGGTTTTTGATCCGCTCCGATTCAGGGTTCTGCGCGCCCCGAGCTACGAAGATCCAAACTGCATAGAGGTTGCCTGCGCACTTATTGCCGAGCACGCCCAGGAGCTTGCCGCAGTCATTATTGAGCCGCTCGTGCAAGGAGCCGCTGGAATGCAGATGCGGCCGGCAGCGGAGTTTGCAGCACTTGGTCAGGCCTGCGCGGAACACGATGTCTTGCTGATCTGCGATGAGGTTGCCACAGGCTTTGGCCGCACGGGAACGATGTTTGCGAGCGAGCAATGCGGCCTGCGTCCAGACATGATGGTGATTGGTAAAGGCATCACTGGCGGCTACTTACCCTTGGCCGCAACAGTTGCCAATCAGCGTGTCTACGAAGCGTTTCTTGGCGAAGACCTTGGCGAGCGAACGCTCTATCACGGCCACTCCTACAGCGGAAACCCACTTGCAGCAGCGGTTGGACTAGCTCACCTTCAACTGTTCGACTCTCTTGATGTGATGTCCAACGTGAACCAGCGAGCCATCCAACTGCAGGGGCTACTTCAAACTCACGTTGAACCGCTGAGCGTTGTGCAAAGTATTCGCCAACAGGGCCTGATGGTCGGAGTTGAGCTTGCCCCGCCCGAGGGAGCCGTTCGTTGGGGGCGAAAAGTCACCGCTGAATCCGTCAATCGAGGGGTTCTCATCAGACCGCTCGGCGATGTCATGGTGCTGATGCCGATTTTGACCAGCACCCCGGAGGAGATCACCCGAATGGTGCTAACCCTGGCAGCATCGATCACCGCCGTTGCTCAGGCTGAGCAAAACCGTGAGTGAGCAAAACCGTGAGTGATCAGAACCGTGAGTGATCAGTACCGTGAGTGAGCGCTGGAGCGAACTCATCGGCCATCGACACGTAGCTGCGCGCTCAGCAGGCCGTTGGCGAAGCATCCGGACCCTAGATTCGGGCGCTTTAGTAACCGCACTGCGTTCAACAGGGCAAAAAGTTGTGAGCTTTGCTTCAAACGATTACTTGGGGTTGAGCCAACACCCAGCTGTTATCCAGGCAGCACAAACTGCACTTGCAGAGTATGGCGCTGGCGCGGGGGCGGCCCGTTTGATCGTCGGCAGCCGGCCAATACACGATCACATGGAATCAGCCTTGGCATCTTGGACTGAGCGAGAAGCAGCCCTGCTCTTTCCCACTGGGTTCCAAGCAAATATGGGAGTGATCGGAGCGCTCGCCGCGGCTGCCGCCGCCGCTACCACAGACTGCATCGTGTATTCCGATGAACTCAACCACGCCTCGATCATCGATGGCATCCGCGCAGCAAGAGCATCCGTACAGGTGTATCGCCATTGCGATGTTGACCACCTGGCCTCGCTGATTGCACAGCATCCAGACTCGCCAGCCATTGTGGTCACCGACGCAGTGTTTTCTATGGACGGCGACCTTGCCCCGCTTGATGATCTTGCAGACCTCTGCGCTGTGACCGATGCACTGCTGTTAGTCGACGCTGCGCATGTAGTGCTCGGACCATCAATCCCAAGCTCTGCGGTGATTGTCGGCACGCTGTCAAAAACCTTCGGTTCGGTCGGTGGCTTCCTTGCAGCCGATCAACACCTTGTAGACCTGTGCGTGAACAGTGCAAGGTCATTCATCTTCACTACTGCAAATAGCCCAGCCGAGGTTGCAGCTGCTCATTGCGCACTGATGATCTGCTGCTCGGCCGAAGGCGCTGAGTTGCGATCGCAGTTGCGTAGCAATGTTGATCTGCTCAGCCCCGGCCACCCCTCGCCCATCCTGCCGGTTCTTCTTGGATCAGAGGAGCGAGCCATGGAGGTTTCGCACGCGTTGTTAGCGCAAGGGTTGCTCGTCCCAGCTATTCGCCCGCCTACGGTTGCAGCAGGAACGTGCCGGCTACGCATCGCTGTCTCGGCCGCCCATCAGCCTTCCGATCTGATCAGGTTAGGTTCTGCGCTTTCCGAACTCGGGGTTGACCTATGACTGAGGCTTCATTCACACCAGCAACTCGACCGGACTTTGTTGTGCTTGTTGCGGGTACTGGCACCGAGGTTGGAAAAACCTGGGTGACCAGCCGACTCATTACCGAACTGCGAACTCAACACATCAGCGTCCAGGCCCGCAAGCCCGCCCAGTCATTCGCGGCCGAAGACCCAACTACCGATGCCGATCAGCTTGCTCAGGCCTCTGGGGAAGACCCCCGCACGGTATGCCCCGAGCACCGCTGCTACCTCGTTGCAATGGCACCGCCGATGGCTGCCGATGCACTTGGACGCAGCCCCATCTTTGTTGCAGATCTTGCAGCCGAGGTCGCCAACTCATGGAACCCAACCTTGCCCGCAGGGAGCCCCGCACAGATCGGATTTGTTGAATCCGCTGGTGGGCCTTGGTCGCCAATTGCGCATGACGGTGACGGAATCGACCTTGCCCGTTCGCTCCTTCCAGATGCCATCATTCTGGTAGCCGATGCTGGCCTTGGCACGATCAACGCAGTGCGGCCCGCAGTCGCAGCGCTCGAAGAGGTTGCCTCGGTGCTCGTCGTGCTGAACCGCTTCGACCCTGCCAATGACCTGCACCAGCGAAACAGGGTGTGGCTTCAACAGCACTACGGGATTGATACAAGCACCTCGGTTGCCTTGCTCGGCACGCAGTTGCTCGCTCAACTTGCTCTGAACTGAGCCTGAGTGGGTCTGAAAAGTGTTACCCACTAGACACCTTACGTACAGGCCAGATTCAGACTGCGTGCGTACCGTACTGGTGTTGGCCTCAGGACTAGTTCTGAGGCGTGAGTCACTAGGGGAATCGATGCAGCGGCGAGCATTCTTGGCATCAGTAGGAATCGCGGGTGGAGTAATCGCAGCAGGTTGCGCGCCTCGATCAAATCCGCTGTATCCAAACCAGTCGGGTGAACTCTTCGAAGGCAGCGGGCCATACCCATCGGGTGTTGGCTCTGGAGACCCAACAGCAGACTCTGTGTTGCTGTGGACGCGGGCACATCCCGAGCGTGATAGCGGTCAGGGAATCTTGCTGACCACCGAGATCGCCACGTCTCCTCAGTTTGGAGTTGGTCAGATTGTCGCTCAACTGCCTGCTCTTGCAACTGCCAACCGTGATCACTGCGTGACGGTAGAGGTGACTGGTCTGCAGCCGGCTACTACCTACTGGTACCGCTTTTCTTATGATGGAACCACGAGCACAACTGGGAGAACACGAACCGCTCCCGTTGGTGGCGTGGACCGACTGCGACTCGCAGCGTTTAGCTGTCAGCGCTACACCCACGGGTTCTATACCGCTCATAGCGATCTGGCCGGACTGGCAGAAGACCCCGGAACCGATCTTGACCTAGTGCTCTGCCTTGGCGATTACGTCTATGAGACTGGCTATGCCGATGCCGTCTATGTGCCAGGACGCGAGGATCCCATTCAACAAGCCCGCACCCAAGACCAGTTCCGCTCGAAATATCGCATGTACAGATCCGATCCGAATTTGCAGGCAGTGCACGCTGCCTACCCGATGGTCAACGTGTTTGATAATCACGACGGACTTGCAGCACCTGGCGACGATCAAGCCACGGGTGCAATCGCAGCATTCTTTGAGCACCTACCCGTTCGATCGCGGCTACCTGGGCGGATCGATCGAAGCCTCAGGTGGGGGGACCTTGCAGAAATATTCATGACAGATCAGCGCTCCTTCCGCGATCCAACCCTTGACGAAGAGGGCCCCTTGGGGACTTCGACTTCCGAACGACCAGAGATTCTCGACCCCAATCGAACAATGCTCGGAGCCGAGCAGCGCAACTGGCTACTCAACGGCCTCTCTGACTCAAACGCACAGTGGAAAGTCATCGGCAGCCAACTGATGTTTTGGCCGTGGCGCAGCTTTGGCAAACTCCCAGGCCAACCCCGAGGATCTGGCATCTATCTGAACCTCACCCAATGGGATGGTTACGCGGCCGAACGCTTGGCGCTTTTGGATCACCTTGAGCAGAACAATGTGCGCAACACCTTGTTGTTCTCAGGGGACAGCCACGTATTCTCGGCTGCGCAGATCGCCCCCGATGTTGACAACCCTCGCTCAGTTCCAAGAATTGCCGAGTTCGGCACTGGCTCAGTGACCTCAAATAACGCTGATGAGAATAACTACCCCACAGACGATGCGACCCGGCCGTACCTCCGGTCTGTCAATCCCAATCACCTGCGCTTCTTCGAGTCTGAGCGGCACGGCTACGCCACAGCAGAGATCACACCCTCGGAAACCTCGGTTGAGTTTCGGTCGCCAAAAACCATCCGTCAGCCCACGTCTGTAACGCAGATACTTTCTCGAATGCGCGTCGCTGCAGACACCCAGCGAGTTGAACTTCTCGCCCCCTAATCTGAGCGATAGCCTGCGTGGGTGCAATCCTCGAGTGACCCACACATGACTGATACCAATTCAGAGCCAAACTCCGATGAGGCCGTGATCCTCTTTTGGCGACAGGGTTGCAGTTACTGCGCCTCGCTGATGTTTCAACTCGAAAAGACTGGCCTTCCGCTTGTAGAGATCAACATCTGGGACGACCCGCGAGCGGCCGAATCCGTGCGCACTATCACTGGCGGCAACGAGACGGTGCCCACTGTTGTAGTGGGCGACTTTGCCATGGTGAATCCCTCTGCCTCGCAGGTGCTTCAAGCTGTGAACGATCACGCGCCGCACCTGCTGCCAGCAGAACCTACCTGACCGATGGCTTCTGAGGATCTGCCGGTGCGACCTGGGCTCACCATCCCTGGTGGCGAGATCGACGAGCGGTTCTCTACCTCTGGCGGACCTGGCGGGCAACATGCAAACAAGGCGCACACCCGCGTGGAACTGCGCTTCAATATTGCCGAGTCACAGGCGCTCAGCGAGTTTCAGCGAGAGCGACTCCAAGCGGCACTCGGTACTGACCTGCGCGTGGTCGTCGATGATGAGCGCTCGCAGTTTCGCAACCGGCAACTCGCCCGAGAACGGCTCGCTGCTCGCCTGCGCACAGCTCTGAAGCCAGTGCGACCGCGTCGTCCAACCAAAGCCACAAGGGGTTCCAAGATGCGCCGCCTTGACGCCAAGAAACAGCGGGGGCAAACCAAGCAGACTCGTCGACGGCCGCAGACTGAGGAGTAGCGGCAACGAGTGGTTCCGCAGCGGCGCGAGTTTGCTTCCTAAACTGCCGACATGGGGCACAGCGCTGCACAGGGACTCTTAATCATTATGGGGGCGGCAGTACTCGCTCCCATTTTGGCTGAACTGTTGCGGAAGTGGCGAATCCCGAGCGTGCTCTTCGAGTTGCTGCTCGGCATCCTGATTGGTCCTGCCGTTCTCGGATGGGTAGAGGTGGGGGACTTCCTCGGTGGGCTCAGTGAACTGGGCTTAGCGATGCTGTTCTTCATGGCCGGCTACGAAATCGACTTCTCGAAGCTGAAGGGAAAACCGCTCAAGATCGGCGCAATCGGATGGGGGATCTCTTTGGGAATCGCCCTAGCAGTTGGGGTAGCCCTCGCTCAGACTGGCCTCGTCATTTCAAGCCTCCTGATCGGGCTCGCCCTCACCACAACGGCCATCGGAACGCTCATGCCCATGCTGCGAGATCGCGGTCTGCTGCAGAGCAGTTTCGGCGCCTACATCTTGGCAGCCGGGGCAATTGGCGAGTTCGGCCCTGTCATTGCCATCACGATTCTGCTCGGCCCATCAGAGCCCGGCAGCGAACTGCTCCTCCTCATTGCGTTTGCAGCGATTGCAGCAGCGGTCGCAGCGGTGGCTAGTCGACCCCAACCTCCAGCCGTGATCGAGCTGATGCGTCGCCACCTTTCCACATCCTCGCAACTTCCAGTGCGGCTTCTGCTCTTCACCCTCACCGGATTAGTGCTGCTCGCCACAACTCTGGGACTCGACAATCTGCTCGGTGCGTTTGCAGCTGGAATCATCGCAAAAATCGCGTTGAATAAAGAACAAGAGGAAGCGCTCGAACCAAAGCTCGAGGCGATCGGATTTGGATTCCTCATCCCCGTGTTCTTCGTAGTGAGCGGTGTGAAGTTCGATCTGGAATCGTTACTGAGCTCACCATCCACACTGCTCAAGGTGCCGATTTTCTTGGTGATGATGCTGATCATCCGCGGCTTGCCCGCACTAGTCCTCTACCGAAAAGTGCTGACGCCCCGACAACGTTCAGCTCTGGCGTTACTACAGGCCACTGCGCTCCCCTTACTCGTGGTGATCACCCAAATTGGCCTTCAATCCGGCCAAATGAAGCCCGGAAATGCGGCTGCGCTCGTGGGTGCGGGCATGTTGTCGGTCCTGATATTTCCGCTCCTTGGCTTCGCAGTGCTCGGCAAGGTCGAAGGTGTCGAACCAGCCGACCGTGCCCCCACCGCTCCAGGGGAGAGCGAAGCACTCGGCCCGATCAGCGAGGCCTAGGTCTAAGCCCCCACGATGGCGACCGCCACGGTGGCGGCAGCAAGCAATCCGAACTCGGCCCTGCGGCTAGAGCAGCCCAACGAACTGATCGAGCGAGAACCTGTCGGTGAGTGAATCCAAGCTCACAACATCGCTCGGAACGGCACCGCGCAGCACCCGCTTGACCGGGACCTCTACCTTTTTGCCCGACAGGGTGCGCGGCACCACCGAGATCTGCAAAATCTCATCGGGCACATGGCGAGGCGACAACAATGCTCGAACATGGCCAGCGATCTGTGCACGTACCTCGGCGTCAAGATCAGTGCCGTGTGCCATCACCACAAACAGCAGCAGGCTTCCCGATCCCCCGTCTGGGTCTTCAAGATGAATTACCAGACTGTCGGCAATCTCGGGGAGCGTCTCCACTACCGAATAGAACTCCGAGGTACCAAGACGCACGCCGCCGCGATTGAGCGTGGCATCAGAGCGGCCGCTAATCACACAGGATCCGCGGTCAGTAATCGTGATCCAGTCACCGTGAGCCCACACTCCGGGGAACTGTTCGTAGTACGCAGCCTTCAGCCTGCTGCGGTCCTCGTCGCCGGCAAAAGCAACCGGCATCGACGGCATGGGTTCGGTAATGACGAGTTCACCCTGGTCCTGGGTTACGGGAAGTCCCTGATCATCAAAGGCCTGAACGGCAGCACCTAAGTAACGACAAGAAATCTCACCCTCCCAGACAGGCACAAGCGGTGCGGTGCCAACCACTGCGGTGCACAGGTCTGTCCCGCCGCTCTTCGAGCTCAGCTGCACATGCGGACCAAACTGCTCAGACACCCAGTTGAATCCTGCGGCCGGTAACGGGGAGCCCGTTGACCCAACGGCGCTGACCCTCGACAGGTCATGCTCAACAGTTGGCTGCACTCCGCGAGCACGCTCGGCCATCAGATACGAGGCGCTACAACCAAAATAGGTAGCTCCCGTTCGAGCGGCCACCTCCCACAAAGTCGACGGGTCTGGCCGCACGGGGTCGCCATCAAAGCAGATCACTTTGCAGCCAACGAGTAACCCAGAAACCAGCAGGTTCCACATCATCCAGCCCGTGGTAGAGAACCAAAAAAAGGCGTCCTTGGGACCGAGCTCTGAATGTAGGCCGAGCGCCTTGAGGTGCTCAATCAATATGCCGCCGTGGCCGTGAACAATTGGCTTTGGCAAGCCCGTGGTGCCACTCGAGAACAACACATACAAGGGGTGATTGAACGGAACTCGACGTGTGATCAACTCCCCTGCTGTGCTCAGCAGTTCTTGCCAAGTCGAGAGGCCTTGAGCACCGATGGCTTGAGCGCTGACACGTCCATCAGGCCCGGGCAACACCACGGTGTGTTCAACTGAGGTCAGGGCGCGCCGGATCTCTTCAAGGTCTTCGCGCCGGTCAATCAGCTTCTCGCCGTACCCATACCCCTCTACTGCGAGCAGCAGTTTTGGGCTGAGCTGCGAGAGTCGATCAATGACTGCCTTTACGCCAAACTCGGGAGCACAGGAAGCCCACGTAGCACCCAACCCGGCGCAAGCTAAGAATGCAATCATGGTCTCCGCCAGGTTGGGAAGATAGGCAGCGACCACATCTCCAGACTCCACGCCAAGTTTGATCAAACCCTGCTGGCAAGCAGCAACTTGGGTGCGCAACTCGCCACGGGTCAGTGAACGCTCCCCCCAGAGTTGCGACTCGGCCTGCACTGCTGCCTGGTCGTCCTCAAAGCCGGGCCTGTTTGAGGTTGGGCCGCGCAGAGCGTTCTCTGCATAGTTCAGGTGGAGGTTCGGAAACCATGTGGTTTCAAACATGGTTGCCCCCGTTCGAACTGGCTGCGGGTCACCCTCGACGATCACATCGAAGAACTGCAGAATCTGAGTCCAAAAACCATCAAGATCAGTGACCGACCATCGCCAGAGATCCTCGTACTCTGTTAGATCCAGCCCCGCTTGTTCGCTACAACGAGCGGCAAAACGACCCATGTGAGTAGAACTCGCAACATCCGCGGGTGGCTGCCACAAGACGCGAGGATCGTTGTTGGTCGGCTCGCTCACAGAGCCAGAATCACTTGTCATCGGTACTGCCTACCTGCTTGGCCAGAAGGGCCGCTGAAACCTTTGACGGCAGTGCTCGGCCGAGTCGCTCTGCCAACCAACTGTTCACCTGCAACAGCGCCTCAAGGTCAATACCGGTATCGAACTCAGAGCCAGCGAGCGCGTAGACCAGGTCTTCCGTAGCCAGATTCCCCGTGGCGTTGCGCCCGGCAAAGGGGCATCCCCCAAGACCACCGATTGAGGTATCAACTGCGCGTACCCCAACATCAATCGCGGCCATTGAATTGGCCAAGCCCATGCCGTAGGTGTCGTGGAAGTGCACGGCAATTCGATCAACCGGCAACACCGTTTCAACCTGAGTAATGAGTTCGTTCACCGCATGCGGAGTTCCCACACCGATGGTGTCTCCCAGACTGATTTCATCACAGCCCATCTCATCAAGCGCCCGCACAACTCGCACCACGTTGCCCACAGGCACTGCGCCAGAGAATGGGCAGCCGAGCACCGTCGAGACGTAGCCGCGAACAACCATCCCTAGCAGCCGCGCCTCGGCAGCCACCGGCGCAAACATCTTCAGGCTGTCATCGATTCCCTTACCAATATTCGATTGACTGAACTGCTCGCTCGCTGCGCCGAACACCGCAATCTCTTGTACCCCCGCATCGGCCGCAGCTTGCAGCCCTGCCAAGTTGGGAACCAGAGCGATGTAGCGCACGTCAGGCAGTTTCTGCACCGCAGGAAACACCGCTATGCCATCAGCAAGTTGTGGCACTCGATCAGGTCGGACAAATGAGGTGACCTCAACTGCCGAAATCCCGGCAGCTACTAGGCGCTGCACGAGCTCAACCTTGTCTGCTGCAGGCAGAATCTGCTGCTCGTTCTGTAAGCCGTCTCTCGGGCCGACTTCGATCACGCGCACCCGTTGGGGGTTCATGGCCCCGGAACCTGCAGTCATGTTCTTTACCTTCACACGTTGCGGCGGTACTTGCCACCCACCTGAAACAAGGTGTCGGTGATCTCGCCGAGTGAACAGTGCCGCACGGTGTCCATCAGCACTTCAAAAAGGTTGTCGCCGCGCAGTGCCGCAGCGCGCAATTCCTCAAGAGCTGCTGGCCGGTCGGCTGCGTGCGTTCGCTTGAACTGCTGCAGTCGCGCAATCTGATCCCGCTTCTCGGAATCCTCGGAACGCTGCAGTTCTTGAACGACCTGAGTCGGCTCGGGGTGAGGGTCCAAGAAGGTATTCACACCGATCAGCGGGAGCGAGCCATCGTGTTTGCGGTGCTCGTAGAGCATGGACTCGTCCTGGATTCGGCCGCGTTGATACCCAGTCTCCATCGCTCCGAGTACCCCGCCGCGACTGTTGATTCGATCAAGCTCAACGAGCACGGCCTCTTCAACAAGGTCGGTGAGCTCTTCAATAATGAAGCTTCCCTGCAGCGAGTTCTCGCACATCGAAAGACCCCATTCCTGAGTGATGATCATCTGGATTGCGAGCGCTCGTCGCACTGACTCGGACGTGGGCGTGGTCACAGCTTCGTCGTAGGCATTGGTATGCAAACTGTTGGCGTTGTCGTTGATTGCACACAGAGCTTGCAACGTGGTTCGGATGTCGTTGAAGGCCATCTCTTGCGCGTGCAGGCTGCGGCCCGAGGTTTGCACGTGATATTTCAGCTTCTGTGATCGCTCGTTCGCCCCGTAGCACTCTCGCATTGCCACAGCCCAGATCCGGCGGGCCACTCTGCCCAAAACGTTGTACTCCGGGTCCATCCCATTGGAGAAAAAGAAGCTCAGATTCGGCGCAAAATCATCCACGGCAAGGCCGCGCGCCAAGTACGACTCAACATAGGTAAACCCGTTCGCCAACGTAAACGCGAGCTGGCTGATCGGGTTCGCGCCTGCCTCGGCAATGTGATAGCCCGAGATCGATACCGAGTAGAAGTTGCGCACCTCGTGCTGCACAAACCACTCGGCAATATCGGCCATGAGGCCCAGCGAGAACTCGGTTGAGAAAATGCAGGTGTTCTGGCCTTGATCCTCTTTCAAGATGTCGGCCTGCACGGTGCCACGAAGATTCGACAGCACCCAAGCGCGCAGTTCGCGTTGCTCGTCCTCGGTCAGCGTCCGCCCATGTTCGGACTCGAACATCTCGACGCGTTGATCGATAGCAGTGTTCAAAAACATGGCTAACACCGCTGGTGCCGGGCCGTTGATGGTCATTGAAACACTTGTGCTTGGATCACACAGATCAAAACCCGAGTACAGCACTTTCATGTCGTCGAGCGTTGCGATCGACACACCCGAGTTGCCGATCTTGCCGTAAATATCGGGGCGCTCGGCGGGGTCAAAACCGTACAAGGTGACCGAGTCAAACGCAGTAGAAAGCCGTGTTGCTGGCAACCCCTCGGCCAACAAGTGGAACCGCCGATTGGTTCGAGCGGCTCCACCCTCGCCGGCAAACATGCGTGCAGGGTCTTCGCCTTCTCGTTTGAAGGGGAACACACCAGCCGTGAACGGAAAGTGCCCAGGCAGGTTCTCTGAGCGCAGCCACCGCAACTGCTCCCCGTGGTCGACGAAGCGGGGCAGCGAAAGCTTCGGTACCAGTGTTCCCGAGAGCGACTCGCGGGTTGCCCGCTCTGGGCCAGTCAGCTTGGCTACTCGCTCAGGCCAAGCCTGAAGCAGGCTTCGATTCTCTGGAGTCAGCTCCACTTCGAGTTGCTGTGCGAGCTGCTCAAGGTCCTCGGTGGGCCGATCTGCCTGAGCGAGCAAGGCGGCACTGCTCGCAAGCTGCTGAATCTGCCGAGCCACTGCTGACTGCTGTTGCGTTGCAGCGTGATAGGCGTGAACCTCTTGCACAATCTCGGCCAAATAGCGGGCCCGAGAAGCAGGCAAAATCTCATCGAGCCCAGTTGAGGCTCGAGTAGAAACCCGCTGCAGGGAACCACCTGGCAGCACCAAACCCTGATCGCATAGGAGAGCCGTCAGGCACTGATACAACGCCGTCACGCCAT
>WLJI01000038.1 GCA_009701845.1 Actinomycetota bacterium | reverse complement strand
CTGGGCCTCTACTTCTATAAAAGAGTCCTCGATGCGGAAGTTCACCAGCATCGCGCCCATCAGAACCGGGTGGCACAGCGGGATGAGATCAGAGGCACGCTTTGCGGCCTGAATGCCAGCCACTCGAGCAACTGACAACACATCACCTTTGTTGATTGCTCCACGGGCAACCAACGAGGTGGTGTCGGTGGTCATGTAGACCCGACCCCGTGCAATTGCTCTGCGATGAGTTGGCTCTTTTGGAGTCACGTCAACCATACGCGCACGGCCAAGCGGATCAAGATGGGTCAAGCCCCGGTCTGACATAAGCGCATTCTAGATGCAGCGCTTCTCTCATGACACAGTTAGAGATTCAGCAGAGACCTTCACGTTGTGCGACCTCTGACAAGAATGCACGAAACTCCGGACCAAGGTCTTCACGACGCAGCGCAAGTTCGACGGTGGCTCGCAGGTAATCAATCTTCTTGCCGATGTCGAATCGGCCCTCGCTGAAGACATACCCAAACACTGGACTCTTTCCTAGGAGTGCAGCAATTGCATCTGTGAGCTGAATCTCTCCTCCGACGCCTGGCTGCACATCACCAAGTACATCAAAGATTTCTGGAGTGAACAGGTAGCGACCCATGACTGCAAGATTTGAAGGTGCATCGGCTGGATCGGGCTTCTCGACGATCTCGGTGATTTCACAGAGTGCGCCATGACAATTTGCAACACCAGCACAGCCGTAGGAAGAGATGGATTCCTTATCGACCTCCATGAGGGCTACGACCGAGGCCTCATTCTCATCGAAGCTCTTGATCATGTTGGTCAAAACGGTGGAATGCTCGTCCATGATGTCGTCGCCGAGCATGACTACAAAGGGTTCATCGCCAACATGTTTACGAGCTACTGAGACCGCATGCCCAAGGCCAAGTGGCTCACCCTGGCGAACAAAATGGATATCAGCTAGCTCTGCGAGCTCAACGACCTCGGCCAGATCGCCCATCTTGCCCTTTGCCTTGAGCTGATACTCCAACTCAAAGTTGCGGTCGAAGTGATCCTCGAGGCTGCGCTTGTTGCGACCAGTAATGATCAGAATGTCATCGATTCCGGCCTTCACAGCCTCTTCCACGACGTACTGAATAGCCGGACGGTCAACCACGGGCAACATCTCTTTAGGCTGCGCCTTCGTTGCAGGAAGGAAGCGAGTTCCAAGACCTGCTGCTGGGATGACTGCTTTAGTTACACGGCCCATGACTCACTCCGATGTTTGTTTCCGCAGAACTGCAGTGATGCGCATCTCAGAATCTTGCGCTCAGTTCAGATACGGGTTGTAGATGAAAGGTTACAGATGTGATGGTAACTATTGGCTTTGCAGTTTCAACCTTCTTTTGCCGAATAGTTGACAATTACCTACGGGGCACACTTCTTGGGTAGCTCGCACTGCAGGCGTTAGAATCTGCAGTCCTGCATGCAGAGTGCCAGCGCCCGAGTTGCCGGTGCCTTTGCATGAATCAGATCAACCCCCTACGTGGAGAGCCTCAGATGCCCGTTTACGAATACCGCTGCAAGAACTGTGCGCATCAGTTCGACATTCAGCAATCATTCTCTGATGACTCACTCACGGTGTGTCCTGAGTGTGGGCAGGCCGAGTTGCGCAAAGTGTTTCAGCCAGTAGGAATCACCTTTAAGGGCTCGGGCTTTTATAAGAATGACAGCCGAGACGGGTCATCAGGCGCTGGATCTTCAAGCGCTGCCTCATCAGGGTCAGGCTCATCAAGCTCAGGCTCCTCCGAGAGCAACTCATCAGAGAGCAACTCATCGAGCACCGGCACCTCGGAGAAGAGCTCGTCAAGCGCTGGCGCATCAGAGAACAGCTCATCTACCAGCTCAACTGATAAACCTGCTGCAGCAACTCCGTCAAAGCCCGCCGCAAAAGACTGACCTTCGCACCTAGGGAGACCAAGCATGCACACTCCGGATGACTCTCAAGGCTCAGGAATTGGTGCTGTGGGATGGATGCGATCTGTGGTGATTGACGCCCATGATCCGCTTCTACTTGCCGAGTTCTGGTGCCGGGTACTTGATGTACAGGTAGTTGAGAGCGAGTCGGACTGGGTGCAACTCAGCCCCGACCCGGGCGGGACGTTCTTTGCCTTCCAGCCCAGCACTGCGCCACGGCCCGAGTCACTGGTTGCTCGACCAGATATTGAAGTCACAGATATTGACCATGCTCGAGACCGCATCATCGAACTCGGTGGTTCGTATGTTCGAACCATCCAAGAACTCAAGGGAGACCATCACTATGTGATGGCCGACCCCGAGGGCAATGAACTGTGCCTCGTTCAGCCGTTGCCACCCGAGCTGGCCCGCCCCCGCTGGGGAGATCAAGCAGTCTGATGGGGCGCTTTGTCGCTCCTACGGATGACCAAGTCAGACCGCTTTTCAGCGCCGTTCTTGGAGCGCTCACTTGGGACGGTGGCAGCCCAACCGAGCTTCAACTGAACCTATTGCAGTCACTACTCAACGCGTTTTCTCAGGGAGATCCACAAGTAGTCCGTGAATTCTCACCGAGCAGCACAGAGACTGCCCAAACCGAACTCAAAGACCCGCACCTAGTCAAGCAGTTAGCTCACCTAGTGACCCTGTTGGAACTCACGGTTCACCCGCTGCAACCGGGCCTGGAAAAACATGCTGAGCAGTACCTCACCGCTCTGGGAAGCGAACCCGAGTCCCTAGCCATTCTGAGAGACACGGCCGGGCAGCACATGGTCAAGCTTCATGCCGACCTGATGCGCAACTCTTGGTACACCGAGCAGACCATTAAGGGGATGTTCGCTGGGCGGTTCAGGGAACTCCTGCGATCAAAGCTCGCTTACTACTCAATCGGGACTGACGACGCGTTAGCAGCGAAGTGGACAGCGCTGCGGAACTGCCCCGAAGGCACATGGGGCCATGGCGTGGCGCAGTTCTACGATGTTCACGGCTTTGCGTTTCCGGGCGAAGCAGAAGGCATCTACGAAATCGGGGCGTTGCACGATTGGGTTCATGTGCTCGCCGACTATGACACCGAACCCGAGGGTGAGATAGACGTCTTCGCGTTCATAGCGGCAACTATGGAGGATGGTCGCGGGTTCATTCAGTTCGTCTTCACGCTTGCCCTCTTCCAAAACGCCACAGTGAGCACCGTGGGTGGGAAACACGTGATGATCGCAAGGGCTGACACTCTTTCCGACCCTGGCGCGGTTGATCACCTTGCTGAGGCTTTTTGGAGGGCCTCACGGTGCACTGCTGACGTGATGGGCGGGGTAGATCATTTTGCTCTCGCTAACACCCCACTTGAGGAACTTCGACAGCGCTGGAGTATTCCCCCTAAGTCCTCACACTCGCCGGGTGCGTTGGATCAGCCAAGTCGAGGATTCGACACCGGGGCAAACTAGCTCTGAGGCGAGCGGGCAATAACACTGCTCGCAACGCCAGCGCAGGCCATCCCTGCGAGGGAAACCACAACAATGACCCAAGAAGCCCGCTGCAACCCGGCGGTAAAATCTTGGTCTTGCGTAGCTGTGCTCGCAGAGGACGGAACCGAAATAGCCAGACTGGCAACGGCAACTCCTGCTGCAACACCCACATTGCGCAAGGAGGTGAGTAGTCCAGACGCAACGCCTGCGTCTTCATCCGGAACTGCTGTCATGGCCGCCGTGGTGGACACGTTGTAGGCAAGGCCTTGACCGATGCCCGAGAGGCCCATCGCCAGAATCACCAGACCGATCGAACTGCTTGCTCCGAGCTGAGTCAGAGCGACGAAGGATGCTGCAATGAGGAACATTCCCAGCACCATGGGAGCACGTGTTCCAGCGAACTTCACTACTCGTCCGGTCAGGGCTCCCATGATGGCAAAGGGCACCGAGTAGGCCAAGAAGACCACCCCTGTCATTGCGGCGGACAGGTTGCGAACATCCTGCAGCCAGAAGGTCATGAGAATGTTGATTGCACCGAATCCCCAGTTGGCAAGGAACGCAACGGCCACAGGGGGACGATATGCACGCGCATGCACAATCGCAGCGGCAATGAGGGGCTGAGTTGAGCTTCGCTGCTGAAGCACGAAGGCACCGAAAAGTGCAGCGCCGAATGCGATTGGCCCGAGCACTGCAGTGCTCAGCCACCCCTTCATGCCAGCCTCTTGCAATCCATAGATCACGAAGGTGACCGAAGCAGTTGCGAGCAAGGCTCCAACAAGGTCAATCGGGCGCTTGTCTCCAAAAGATTCCGGCACGTACCGCAGGATCATGACGAGTGCGGCAAGCAGTACAGGCAGGTTCAGTGCAAAGAACCACCGCCAACCCAAAGTTGCAACAAGCAGACCACCAATGACCGGCGCAGCTGCTGCGGCAGTGCTACCTATCGCGCTCCACATGCCGATGCCCCAAGCCCGACGATCACCCGTGAAAGAGGTACTAACAACTGATAATGAAGCTGTCATGAACAGTGCAGTTGCAAAGCCCTGAACAACTCGTGCAAAAATCAGCAGGCCAAAAACCGGCGCGAGGGCGGCAAGAAGAGTGCCGAGCGAAAACACGATCACGCCAATCAGCAACATTCGACGACGGCCGTACAGGTCGGCTGCCCGCCCAGAGACCAACAGCGGGCCTGCAGCGCCCAATGCGAAGGCGTTGATCACCCATCCGGTGCTGCTAGCAGGTACCCCCAGATCGCGGCCAATATCTGGCAACGCAACCGCTATTCCAGAAAAGTCGATGCTCAGTACCACTAGCGGCAAGGCCACTGCTATCAATATGACGTTGCTGCTACGACTAGACACAGGACTCAAGGGTAGAACCCGCGGAGGAGAAACCGCAGAGGAGAACCTTTTGACTTCAAGTTCGCTGGCAGACTTGAGCACATGAGCAACTTGAAGAATGCAGCAAAGCACCTGCTGCCATGATGGAGTTCTCGGAGGAAGAAGCCCAGCAAGTCCTGCGTCTGGCACCATCAGTTCCGAGCAATCTCAGCCTGTTTAGTTCCAACACTCTTTTTGGTCAGCCAGGAATCTATCCAGAGGGCCCACCGATGCACCCAGCGGTCGGCCCGACGCTCGACGAACACCAAGGAGCTGCGCTGTTGCGTGAGCTACTTGAGCCTGAAACTGCGGAAGAGATGGTTGAGTTTTTTACCAACAGCGAGCTACTGGATCGTGTCCCAGATCCAAGCCTTCGCGCCGCGCTTCTGCTGCTGGGCGGAGGCCCAGCTGAGGCTGTGCTGAGGGCATTTCTCAACAATCAAACTGCAGTGAAGCGTCTTGGAATCGGGCTACCTAACGGCGAGGGACGAGTCATCGGGTCCGAGATTGACGAGGCTGACCCGTCTAGGCGAGTACTCAACCTTCGCTACAAATCAGAGCATCCAGCGGCCATAGCGCCATCGCTTGCTCATGCCCTGTGCCATCACGAGGGCCTAGCCAGCAATGCAGAAGAAGCGACTCTGCATGGACTTCTCTCGGCAGCGCACATTTGGCTTTTGGCTCATAACGCTTCGCTAGCAACAATGACTACTGAGCTCTTTCGGAGACAAGCTTCTTTGTCAATCACTTTGCTCAACGCTCGAAGCGCTGGATCTTGGCTGGCTTCAATTCGCTGCCCGAACGGGCCCGGCACCATCCCGGGCGGAAACCCAGCATTGCAGTGCCCTGATCTCTGGAGCATTCCCTTTACCGCAACTCCCGACGAAGACTGCGACCTCAGTATCCCGCTACCTGTCCAACAAGCCTTGTCCTGCTTAGCCGCAGAGACAGCCGGAGCTGTTCCCGATCGCTACTGCGATCAACTCGGGGAGTGGTTCACACAGAATCTTGGCCAAGGCAGATTCTTTGGCGCAGTCCCTCGAGCGCAAGCCGGACAGGCCCTCGGCTTGCTCAACCGGGGAGACACTCCCCCATCAACGACAACTCAGGGGTGAATCGATCTTCTACCATGGTGGACCCATGGCAAAGCGTAAGCGTCGTTCAGTACTTCCAGACCCACAATCCCCTCCGGTCACCCCCGGCCTGATCGGACCGATGCGAACGGTGCCTGCAGGCATTGCGCGACCCGATTACGCAGCCACCGGCGAGCCGTCAACCCGGGCGAGTCGGGCGATCCGCACCGCTGATGAGATTGAGGCAATGCGAATCGCTGGGCGGGTTGCAGCCGAGGCCCTCATTGAGGTGGGCCGCCATATTCGTCCCGGAATCACCCACGATGAACTCGACCGCATCGGGCATGAGTTTATGGTCGAAGCTGGCGCTTATCCGTCAACGCTCAACTACCGGGGCTTCCCGAAATCTCTCTGTACCTCTGCAAACGAGATTGTGTGCCACGGAATCCCTGATTCTAGGAAACTTTTCGATGGCGACATCGTCAACGTTGACGTCACTGCCTACATTGAAGGAGTTCATGGAGATACCTCTTGCAACTTCTTAGTGGGTGAGGTTGACGAACTTTCGACCCAGCTTGTGCGGCAAACAAGAGCTGCCATGCACGCAGGCATTGCCGTAGTCAAACCAAACGCGCGTATCTACGAGATCGGCCGCGCAATCGAACAATCAGTTGCCGAGTTCAACTACGGCGTGGTGAGAGAGTTCATCGGCCACGGGATTGGCGATCAATTTCATACCAGTCTGCAGATCCCGCATTACTACGATCCCCATAACGACACGGTTCTTCTGCCAGGGATGACCTTCACGGTGGAGCCGATGATCAACCTTGGCTCGAACCGCCTAGAGATGTGGGATGACGGCTGGACGGTCTCCACGAGAGACATGCAGCGGTCGGCACAGTTCGAACACACGGTGCTGGTCACTGAAACTGGCCACGAACTGCTGACGGTTCCGGGTGAGGGTCCACCGGCCGACGTGTTATTTGCCGATGTGAAGCTCGGATGAGAACCGACTCTGAAGATCGAGCTCTGTAAGGCGCACACTCGGGGCCAAAACCTGCGCTGGTCTCAAACCACTGAACTCTCAAACGCCTGAACCCTCGCAGTACTGAACTCTTCCCCCCGTTCGTTCTCTGGCCTTCAAGCCGGGCAGATTCTCAAGGAGAGGTCCGTGGGCCCTACCCCTGCGCCCCATCAGTCCTTGGCAGCGCGACTCAGTAGATGCACCGAGGCAACCGCTACCTGCCTCGCCGTGTTTCGCTCACGCGTCGAGCAGTCCGCGCTGGCTCGGCGAGTGCTGTCTCGGCGGCTCATTGTGCTGTTCGTGGCGCTTGTTGTGGGTTGGCAAGTCACGGCTCAGCTCGGGGCTGCTGAACGCGTACAGCAGTCTTGGGGTAGCAGCACAGCAGTAGTAGTTGCTGCTCGCTCCCTTGAAGCAGGCGAGATTCTTGACTCCTCGACAGCGCGGATCGAACAGATGCCAAGGCGGTTTGTGCCAGAGGGAGCGCTCTTTGAAGTGCCCGCTGATCGCCGCGTCGCTGTGGCGACGAACGCCGGTGAGATTCTTGTTCGCAGTCGAGTTTCAGCTGCGGGCGCCGGTGCCATTGGCTCAACGCTGGGTGCTGAAACCCAAGCAGTGACGCTCTCATTAGGAGAAGCTCCGGCCCCGGTTCAGCCTGGAGACCTTGTAGATGTGATCTCGGTGCGAACAGATGTATCTGGCAGTGACTTATCTGGCAGTGATTCACCTCAGAGCGGCGAAGGCGAAATCGGAGCGGCGCGGGTTGCAGAATCTGCAGTTGTGCTGCAGGTGGCACAAGGCCAAGCAACGTTGGCTGTGCAAAGCAAACAAGTCGATGCTCTTGTAGCCGCTGCCGCAAGTGTTCCGATCAGCTTGGTGATTCTGCAGTAGATCGGCTCTTGGTCGCTTGCGTACAGCGACTTTCTATGCCCCAGAAAGCGAGACATCCTGGATGACTAGCGAGCAGGCGCCATCGCCTGAACGCAACCATTCAAAGTCGCCGCCCACCTCTGAAATATCTAAAAGGAGACGCTGCAACGTAGAGGCCAGCGTGAGTTCGCGAACCGGTTCCGCTAACGAACCGTTGCGAATCATGAGGCCGTCTGCCCCCACGGAGAAGTCGCCTGAAATTGGGTTCACACCCGAGTGCATCCCCGAGAAACTGTTGACATAGAGACCCAAGTCAATAGAGGACACCAGTTCGTCAAAACTACGCGTCCCGGGTTGCATCACTAGCAGTTGCGACCCCACACCGGGAAGGCTTCGAGTTCCCCTGACTGCAGAACCCGTCGAGGCCAAACCGCTTCTCCGGCCCGAGTAAGAATCCTGCAAGAACCCCTGCAGTACTCCATCAGAGATCAACAGATTGCTCCGACATGCAAGCCCTTCTCCGTCTACTTCTTCAGCAGCAATCGACTCGGAGCGAGTTGGGTCATCTGTCAGCGAGATCAACGGCGATGCAATTTGCTCGTTCAGGCGTTCTCCAAACGGGGAGCGCCCTTTGATGACCGAGTCGCCCGACAACATGGACGAGACAATGCCCATCAGCGAGATAGCTAGGCGCGGCTCCAACAAAATGGTCATCCGAGCCGACGGGGGCTTGACAGCACCGAGAAGCCGTGTGGCTCGATCCACTGCCTCGGCAGTTGCGTGGTCAAGGTCGAGCAGCTCTGGAACTCGGCCCGAGTCATAGCCAAAACCCGTCTGAGTCTCTTCACCCACCCGAGACAATGGCTGAGTAGAGATCGAGCATGAGGCTCCTCGGTCAACTGCTTCGATGCCCGCTGTCGACAAGATGACTGACTCGCCCCAGGCATCACCGTAGGCCGTAGAGCGGATTCCAGCGATGCGCGAATCGGCGGCAAGCACGCGCCGTTCAAGCTCAAGCGCTAAGGCAATCTTTTTCTCTACAGGGAACTCAACAACCGAGTCCGACCAGCTGTCTTGAGCAACAACGGCAACACCGTCGGGTACAGCAAGGCCGTTGAACTCGTCCGGCTCGCCAAACTCAAGGTTATCTCTGGCCTCTCGCAAGGTTTCGAGCAACACGTTTGGGTCCAAGCTGCCGCAGTGCGCAAAGCCCAGCCGCCCATCGCGAATCACGCGAATTCCGGCACCTGAGGAATCTGCAGAGGTAAGCGACTCAACATGGCCCTCGTAGACCTTGACGGTGGTTGAAGTTGCTCGGCTGACAAGCACTTCAACCTGTTCAGCGGTCTCAGCTTGATCAAGGATTGAATGGGCTAACGCAACGAGATCATCAGACTGCCCTGGCTGTGGCTTTGACGCAGTGGCAGTCATTGGCCCGACATCGTGACATCTGCGATTGCCAACGTCACGCCGGTTGATTCCCACGGGAAGTAGGTCAGATCCGAACCGATTGCCACAACGTCGCCCAACATCTTTTGCAAAGTGGATCCTATGGTGACTTCGCGTATCCCCTCTGCGAGTTCACCACCACGAATTCGCACTCCGTCGGCACCAACTGACAAGTCACCAGAAACGGGGTTGACTCCCGAATGAAGTCCCGCAATGTCATAGACCAAGAACCCATCGCCTACTTGCGAGACAATCTCTTCAGCAGAGAGTTCCCCCGGCGCAAGCTTGATGACATGTGGTCCAACTCCTGGCGCTGCACGATGGCTACCGCGCTGAGCAGACCCAGTAGAACTGGTACCGGCAACTCGGGCTGTATATGCGTTGTGCAGGTAGCCAGACAGCACACCTGCATCGATAAGGGGCACTGCTCGACAGGCCAGACCCTCTCCGTCTGTGTCTGAGGCCGTGGGGCTCAGCGGATCAGTTGCATCGTCGAACATCGTGAAACTCGGCGCCGCAATAGAGTCTCCGACTCGGCCTGCAAAGGGTGATCGGCCGCGAATCACTGACTCACCCGAGAGCATGTCTGCGATCAGGCTCAAGAACTGAGAAGTGACGTACGGGTGCAGCACAACCGTGAGACGCTCGCTCGGTGCCTTCGTAGCACCAAGTAGGCGAATGCAGCGTTGAACTGCCTCATGTGCAGCAGCAGCCAAGTCCAAGTCTTGCAAAGCCCGACCGACTGAAAATCCAAACCCTGTAGTGGTGTCCTCGTCATCTCCTGCTAGCGCATACACGCCGAGATACACCGAGGTTTCGGCGCTTGAACGCCTGATGCCCGTTGTAGATGCAAGTGCCGTGGCCATCACCGAATCTGCATAGTCAGCAGACTCAATTCCAAAGATTCTTGGGTCGCCGGCACGAACCTGCGCCTCGAGTTCCACCGCTAAGCGAATCTTCTCTTCGGTATCTGCGTGCACGAGCCGCTCATCGAAGAGGAACAGTTCCTCAGGTTCCACGCCATCAGGCTCTGCAAGGCCTGCGTGTGGATCTACCGATCCAAAGCTCGCGTTATCTCGAGCCTCTGCAAGACACTCCAGCAGTGCTGCGTCATCAAGGACGCCAGCCCAAGAAAGTCCCTGCTTGCCCCCGGAGATCATCCGAATGCCAACACCGGCAGAATCGGCCGAGACAAAGTGTTCGACCTCTCCCTCGAAGGCGCGCACCTCGGTGTCTCGGCTCCAAGCGACGACTGCCTCGACCTGTTCGCCGGGTGCGGCCATCGCAACGATGCGATCGGCGATCTTTTGTAGTTCGTCAGGGTTCACGCTGCGGTGCCGCCAATGGTGAGCCCAGTCGCTACTCGAAGCGTTGGCACGCCGTCGCCGACGGGGACCCCTTGGCCATCTTTGCCGCAGGTTCCTGGGCCACCCATAGCAAAGTCATTGCCAACAGCATCGATCGCTGTCAGCACCGCGGGACCATTGCCGATGAGGTTTCCCTCTCGGAGTGGTTCGGTGATCTGGCCACCTTCAATGAGGTACGCCTCGGTCATTCCGAAAACAAAGTCACCGGTGGCAGTGTTGACCTGCCCGCCGCCAAGGTGCGAGATATACACACCGGATTCGGTATCTGACAGGATTTCCTCTGGGGTTGAAGTGCCCCCAAGAAGGTATGTGTTCGTCATTCGCACCATCGGAAGATGCTGATAGCTCTGGCGCCGGCCATTACCTGACGATGCACGCCCCTCGGCGCGAGCACGCAGTCCGTCCCACATGTAATCGACCAAAATACCGTCCTGAATCAGGACGTTGCGCTGAGCAGGTCGGCCTTCGTCATCAATTGCGAAACAGCCCCATTCGCCACCCATCGTTCCGTCATCAACCAAGGTCACGAGCGAAGATGCAACCTGCTCGCCGAGGCGGCCAGCAAACACGGAAGCGCCTTTGCCGACAAGGTCGGCCTCAAGTCCGTGCCCGCAAGCTTCGTGGAACATCACTCCGCCTCCACCAGGTCCGATCACTACCGTCATCTCGCCTGAAGGGGCCGGTCGAGCTGCCAACTTTGTAATTGCTCGTTGAGCTGCCGTGCGTGCAAGGTCTGCAACCTCGTAGGAATCAAAGAGCTCAAAACCAACGGTCCGGCCAATCGACTCACGGCCCGTTTGCATGCCCGTGTCTCCGGACGCAACGGCAGAGATCGAGAAGAGCGTCTTCACCTGATCGTCGGTACCGAGGATTCCGTCGGTGTTTGCTACCAAAATTCGTCGGTGCGAATCCGCGTATCTTGCAGACACCTGAGTAATCGCAGCACCTTCGGCTCTGGCCATTTCGTTGGCAGTCAGAAGCAGTTCGACCTTTTTAGCTTTCGGCACATCACCCGGCATGATCCGCACCAAGTTGGGGCGCTTTGCGTTCACACGGTCAAGGTCAACAATTGTGGTTCCTCCGCCAGTACCTCGGGCCGCCGCTGCGGCTGTTTCTGCGGCTGCGATCAAACCGGCCTCGGACAAGTCCGAAGTATGCGCAAAGCCCGTGGACTCGCCAACAACGACACGAATTCCAGCCCCGCGGTCGCGACCAGAGGTGAGTTCCTCAATACGGCCATCATCGAGGAGTGCAGACGAGGAGCGCTTCTCCTCTGCAAAAATCTCGGCAAAGTCAGCGCCGCGAGACGCCGCAGCCGCAAGCACTCGTTGGATCGTGGGCTCTTCGAGCATCGGTAGGTCCTCCTAGAAAGAATCAGTTCAACGGTGCACAGCGAAGATAAATGTGCCTCGGCGCAACTAAGTGTTTACTGTATCGGTTGTGCCTGTACGCCCCGGCCTGTCGGCCTCTGTAGAACTCACTGTTTCTGAAAGCGATACTGCCATCGCGTTTCGCTCCGGCGACGTGCCTGTTCTAGCAACGCCAAGAATCATTGCCCTGCTTGAAGAAGCCGCTGTTCTTGCAGTTCACGGCGAACTCGACCCGGGCTGTTCCACCGTGGGCGTGCGAGTTCAGGTTGAGCACATCTCGCCCACTGCAGTCGGGGGTCAGATCACCGCCGAGGCTCACTTAGAAAAGGTCGAAGGGCGCCGACTGATCTTTCATGTTTCTGCCCGAGACGAGCGCGGCCTGATTGCTGCCGGCAAGGTCACGCGGGTTCTGATCAACATCGAACGATTCTTAGAAAAAACCCGCTAACGACAAGATGGACGACGAGGAGGAGGAGCGCGAGGAGGCCCTGCTTCAAATCGACGGTGAGCGCCTTGCAGCGCAGCTCCCCAAGAACAACTGGCGCAGCGTACTGCTGCGATTCCTGATCAGCATTGCCTTCTTGAGTCTGCTGTTCTGGCGACTGCCCGATGTGTCTCTCGGTGATGTCCTGCCAGAGATCAGCAGCGCCGCAATCATCTGGGTGCTCATTGCAATTCTGGTGCACGTCGTTGCCTATGTACTGCAGACAGTGCGCTGGTCAACGGTGTCAAACACCCTTGGGATTGGCTTGCCGTTTCGGCGCATGTTCTCTCACCTGCTCGCCGGAGAGTTCGTGTCGAATGCCCTACCCACGTCATTTGGCGGCGACGTGGTTCGGGTCAGGCGGCAAGGCCAAGACACCGGCGACTACGCAGACGCCTTCGCAGCAACCGCACTAGAGCGACTCTCAGGATGGCTGGTCCTGCCGTTTCTCTCTACCGCGGCGATGCTCATTCACCCCGAGTTCTTGGAGTTGGGCACCGCTACCTTCGTCGCTGTTGCAATCAATATCTCTACTGTGGTGGCTCTAATCGCGATCTTGTTCGCAGCAGGCCATAAGCGCGGTGCAGGACGCTTGATTGGGCAAAGCGGGTGGCGGCGCTACCTAGCAGCGGTACACCTTGGGGTCATCGCGTTCAAACATCACCGAGGCAGAATCATTGAGGTTCTCGTCGCAGGGCTGGGGTTTCAATTCCTGCAATGCGTCTCGGTCTTTGCTGCTGCCAAAGCACTCAACATTGAACAGGTGACCTTGCTCGCGTCTCTTGCGTTTTTTCCGCCGACGGCTATCGCACAAAACTTGCCCTTCGCTCTGGGCGGCCTAGGAGTGCGAGAAGCCGTTTTTGTTCTGTTCTTTGGGGCACTTGGAGTGCCAGATGCAGCCGCAATTGCATTGGGGCTCTTGGTCTATCTCATCTTTATTGCAGCAAGTTTGGCTGGAGCGCCGAGCTTTGCATTTGGCCGAACCCAAGTCACGGTAACTGAGGATTTAGGGGAGACATGACGCATCAGCTTTTCGGCAGTAAGTTGTAAGGCGCTGATGGAAAATACTTCTTCACACCTGCTGGACTCGATTCATGGACCAGCGGATCTCACTGTTCTAGATGGGCAACAACTTGAGTTGCTAGCAGCAGAGATTCGCGAGTTCATTGTTGACCGTGTCAACACCTACGGCGGCCATCTTGGATCCAACCTTGGAGCAGTAGAGATCACACTTGCTCTACATCGGGTATTTCACTCTCCGCACGACATCATCTTGTTCGATACCGGCCATCAAGCCTACGTACACAAGATGCTGACCGGCCGCTGCGAAGCGTTCGATACCTTGCGCCAAGAGGGCGGACTCTCTGGCTACCCCAGCCGATCAGAATCTGAACATGACTGGATTGAGAACAGTCATGCGTCAACGGTGGTCTCGTACGCACACGGCCTTGCAACTGCACTGCACCTTCAGGGTGAAGATGACCGCCAAGTGATCGGGGTACTGGGTGACGGGGCCCTCACTGGCGGCATGGCCTATGAGGGGCTCAACAACCTGGGGCATTCTGGGCGCAAGGCGATCATCATTCTGAACGACAATGGGCGATCGTATGCGCCCACGGCTTCGAGCCTGAGCGAGAGTCTGGCCAAACTTCGTTCCTCCACGACCTACCGTCGCCAAAGTGCTCGAGTGGAGCGCCTCATTGCAGACCTTCCGCTCGGCGCCTACCTAGAAAAGGGCGTAGACGGAGCCAAAGCGGCAATTCGTGAGATGTTTGAGCCGCCGGCCTTTTTTGAGCAGCTCGGTGTGAAATATCTCGGACCATACGATGGTCACGATCTTCCGACTCTTGAAGAAGCGTTCAGAAATGCCTCCAAGATGGATGGCCCAGTTGTCGTGCATTGCCTGACGCAAAAGGGTCGCGGTTATGCACCTGCTGAGAATGACCCGATAAAGAACATGCACGACCTGTCAGAGCTCAAAGATGGCTCGTACACGGCGGCGTTTTCCGAGGCAATTCTGCTCGAGGGAGCCAATCATCCCGAACTAGTTGCAATCACTGCAGCAATGCCCGACTCCACAGGCTTACTTCCATTCGGCGAGGCCTTTCCTGAGCGCATGTTTGACGTAGGGATCGCCGAGCAACACGCAGTGACCTCTGCGGCGGGAATGGCAATGGGTGGGTTGAGGCCAGTAGTAGCGCTGTACGCCACCTTCCTGACTCGAGCAATCGATCAGGTCAACCTTGATGTTGGCATGCATAATCAACCTGTTGTGTTTGTGCTTGATCGCGCAGGTATCACCGGAGACGACGGCCCCTCTCATCATGGGGTCCTCGATATGGTCTTGTTGTCAAAGGTGCCCGACTGCACCATCTTTGCGCCTTCGAATTACGCAGAGGTTGCCCAGATGCTCCACGACGCTCTTGAGTTCTGCACGGATGGTCCTTCGGCAATCCGATACTCAAAGACCATGCCGCCAGCGGGCCAGACCACAACAGGTTCGGGGCTATGCGCCCGTCAGATTCGTGCCGGCCAAGAGGTCTGCCTGATTGGGGTTGGCAAGATGCTTGCGGCAGCCGAGGATGCTGCTGAGCGCCTTGAGCAGCAGGGAATCAGCACCACGGTCTGGGACCCTCGGGTCGTGAAGCCGCTCGACCCAGAGATGCTTGAAAACGCCGCGGGTCATCGCTTGGTGGTCACCATTGAAGATGGTCTGCGAGATGGCGGAATCGGCGCGTCGGTCGCAGATTCGCTTTCACAGCTCGCCCCCACAGGTGGCCCAGCAGTGAGAGTGCTTGGAGTTCCCACGGTGCACCTTCCGCAAGGCAAGCCAGACAACATCTTGGCCAAGCTTGGCCTAGATGCAGACGGCATTGTGGATGAAGTAACTGCGTGGAGTCGCTCAGCGGCAGGCCAATCCCGCTCTGCTGACTCGTAAACGGGCTGACTCGTAAACGGGCTGACTCTCTAGTCGCAGGGTTAGCTATAGAACGGGTTCTCACCCGAGGAGTGATCAGTTGCGTCGATCACTTCAAGCACCTCAGGGATGTTCTCTCTAATGCTCTGCTGAATGCCATCGGTCAGAGTGGCTGCGCTAGCAGAACAGCCCTGACAACCTCCGCCCATTGTCAGATAGACGTTGTTCTTCTCGTCTACTCCGACAAGGGTGGCAAACCCGCCATGAGCTGCAAGCATCGGGTTGATGCTGCCCTCGAGAAGCTGGGTCACCTTCTCTGCCACGTCACCAGTCAGTTCAATGGTGATGTTCGCTAGGGGATCGGCACGATTCGGATTGCGAATAACTAGTCCACCTTGGCCAGCAGATTTTGGCAGGTCAAGCTCTGCGCCACGCAAGAACTCCACAGAGTCGCTCGGAATGACCACAGTGAGATCCTCAACTGTGTAGCGAACATGATCCTCGTCTACTGACTCGATCTCTTCAAAAGACAGGTCGTAGGTGTACTCCACGCCCTTGGTTCCAGTGATTGCTACTCGCAATGCAAGGGCCTGAGGATCGGGTTCGGCCGAGCGGATATCTCGGACTGTTGCAAGGGCATCGCCACTCACTCGCATCACCACATCTCCTGTGCTGCCGGGATCTGCAGTTGATGCGTCATCCGCAGCAAAGGGGCTAGTGCGAGGGGTGTCAAGGCTCATAGTGCGACGAGTTTACCCGGGATACTTGTGCAATATCAGTTCGCCCCGCTGTTAGATTGATTTCTATGGGAACTTTTGCTCGCTCATGGTCTCTCACAAAGGCTTCGTGGGGGGTGCTACGAGAAGATAAAGAGCTCGTTGCACTGCCGGCAATCTCTGCGGTGGCATCACTGGTTTTTGTGACACCATTTTTTGCCATCGCAGCGCTCACCGCTAGCACAAACCAAGCGAGTACTAGCGCAAGCAGCAGTTCGAGCTCTGGCGACATTGCCCTTGGAATCCCCGGCTACATCGCTTTGTTTATGGCATATCTAGTAGTTGCTTACATCACCATCTTTTTTCAAAGTGCCCTTATTCTGGCTGCCAACGAGCGCATGACGGGGGGAAACCCAACGCTCAAATCTGCTCTTCGCGGCGCTTGGTCAAACGCGGGACACATCCTGCCTTGGGCAATCATCAGTGCCACGGTGTCGATTGCGCTTCAGGCAATGCAAGAGCGAGCCGGGTTTATCGGCAAGATTGTGATCGGTCTCGTGGGCGTGGCTTGGACGCTGGTGACGATGCTTGTTCTGCCGATTTTGGTGATCGAGCATGTGGGCGTGAAAGAGGCCTTGACCCGCTCAGGAGCAGCGTTCAAGCGCACCTGGGGTGAGAACGTGGTGGGCAACGGAGCAATCGGCCTGATCTCGATGCTGGCGATGTTCGCAGGCGCCCTGGTTTGTATGGGACTCATCTTGATTGGAGTCTCAACGGGAGTCTGGCCGGTGGGCCTACTCGGGGCCATCTTGATGGTTGTCTGGATCATTCTGGTGAGCGTTTTCTCTACAGCCCTCTCAGGAGTTTTCCGCACTGCGCTGTACCGCTACGCCATGTTTGGTGAGTCATCTTCTGGCTTTAGTCAGGACCTGATAGAGCATGCGTTCAAGCCAAAGAAACTCGGCAAAGGCAGCATTGCGTGAGCAGCGGGCCCTGCGAAGCTTCAGGCCCTAGCCCAACTCGGAGTCCCCTGGAGTTAGGAATCTCTAGGTTTTGAGGCCGAGTTCTTCGGCTTCGCCCGCGAGTTCAAGCCAAGCTTCTTCCGTAGTTGCAACAAGTTGCTCGGCCACCTCGAGTTCAACCCCGAGCGACCCAAGCGCTACGTGATCACCCTCTGCAGCGGCAGCAACGAGTTGTTCGGTGAGTGCAGCTGACCGCTTCTGCGCTGCGGCTAGGGCCTTTTCTGCCTGCGCAAGTTGATGGCGCACCGTCGAGGTACTGCGCTGCGGGCGACCCGATGATTTCTGCCCCGCAGCAGTCTGGCTCGACGCGGTTTCGCCCCCCGCGTTCTGAACTGTCAGATTTTTTGACGCTGTACCTGCTCCAGTGGCAGACAAGCGACGTCCGGAGCCGCGTGCTGCGCGGCGCTCATCCTCGTAAGCGGCGTACCCGCCGGGCCGACGAGCAGCAGACCCCGCACCGTCTAGGACGATGACGTCAGCAACCGTGCGTTCCAAGAATGCACGATCGTGACTAACCACCACCAGAGCACCGGGCCAATCTTCGAGAAAGTCCTCGAGTTGCCGCAAGGTATCTAGGTCGAGATCATTTGTGGGCTCATCCAGAAGCAAAACGTTCGGGCGTTCGGCAAGCGTGAGCAATAACTGCAGGCGTCGTCGCTCCCCTCCTGAGAGCAGGCCGATTGGCGCCCATTGAGCGTCACCATCGAACCAGAAGGCTTCCATGAGTGCTGTGTCGCTCCAGTCAGCCTCACCGTGGCCACCTGTGACGGCATCTCGCACTCGCTGCTTTGGGTCGAGTTCTCGGCCCTTTTGGTCGTAATAGCCAATTCGCACCGTAGAGCCAACATCGACGGAGCCCGCTCGTGGCTTCAGTCGACCAGACAAAATATCGAGCAGGGTCGACTTTCCTGTCCCATTTGGGCCAACAATACCGAGCCGCTCTCGATTATCGAGCAGCAACTCGACATCACTAAACAAGTCGACGCCCGGGGTATAGCCATGCGAGACCTGATGAAGTTCGATGACTCGATCCCCTAGGCGAGGCACGCCAGTGTGCAAGGGAAGCTCGCCACTTCGCGCTGCTGCCTCGGCACGGCCAGTAACTATTGCAGTTGCTGACTCAATTCGAGCCTTGGGCTTTGAAGTTCGCGCCGGAGCACCTCGGCGTAGCCAGGCAAGCTCGGTGCGCGCCAAGTTCTTGCGGGTCTGTTCAGCCTTTGCAGCGTGTTCCTCTCGCTGGGCCCGGCCTTCAAGGTAAGCGCCATAACCACCCTCGTGTGTGTAGCCCTTACCTCGATCAAGTTCAAGCACTCGAGTCGTGATTCGATCCAGAAAGTGGCGATCGTGTGTGACAAGCACGAGGCCACCGCGGTGCGCTGCGAGGCGATCCTCTAGCCAAGCAATTGCATCAATATCTAGATGATTTGTGGGCTCATCAAGAATCAGCAGATCAGTCTTGGTCACGAGTGCTCGGGCAAGGGCCACTCGCTTGGCTTGGCCGCCTGACAGACTTCCTACGTCTTGATCCATCAGGGGACCCAGGCCTAGACGGTCAGCTACTGCAGTTGCTTCCCACTCGGCCTCTTCAAACCCCGCAATCACTGCTTGGCGCACTGTGCCAGCCGGCAGCTTTGGATCTTGATCCAAGACATCGATGCGGACACCTTTGCCACGACGAACTGTTCCAGACTCGGGCTCGCCGGTGCCGGCAATGATCCCGAGCAAGGTGGACTTGCCGCAGCCGTTCAGGCCAACCACTCCGAGTCGATCTGAGTCAGAAATCGTAAATGAGACATCGGCGAACAACGGCCGACCGGGGCGACTTGCCGATACTGCATCAACATCAAGGAGGATCACTGCGCAAAGCTACGGCGCAATAGCCTGCCGCGCCGAACTGAGGGTTCTAAACACTGCCAGGCGGAGGCGGCGGAGCAACGCTGCCCGGCGGAGGCGGCGCACCAACACTGCCCGGCGGAGGCGGCGCACCAACACTGCCCGGCGGAGGCGGCGCACCAACACTGCCCGGCGGCGGCGGCGTAACACTGCCCGGCGGAGGCGGCGTAACACTGCCCGGCGGCGGCACAGCAGACGCGGCCTGCG
>WLJI01000037.1 GCA_009701845.1 Actinomycetota bacterium | reverse complement strand
TTTTGTGCTGACTTAACTACGGGAGCATCCTGCGAAGGATGGACTGTTCCATCCATACCGGGAACCACTGATGGTGGCGGGCTTCGCTTCTCCAACACAATCTTCCCCGACCTGAACAACTTGTCGAATATTTGTGTAGCAAACACCTTGGTCAACCTGACGCTACTTGGACCAAGTCCAACGCGAACTCTGACCTGTTTCGATCAGGCCAGCTTGAACACACCGAGCCCCGCTGGCCTTCAAGCAGCGATGGGTTCTGTGCCACTCCAGATTCCAATTTTTGGGGGCGCACCTACCTTTGCTGGCAACGCCTATGTGACCGCCGAAGTTGGAACGAGGATGTTCTTCCCGTTCTCTACCCCTGTCGACGCAGCACTCACTGGAGTGAACTCTTGGGCACTCTGTTTTGACTACGCCACAGGCGCTGCGTGTGGGGAGTTCCCGACCGATGGGGTGCGAACGTTCCCCGATGTCAACAAGGGTCGTGTCAGCATCTACGGATTCGCAGCAGATCAGAACGGTTGTATCTGGGGGCTAGGAGACGCAGGCTGGCAGGTCGCGTTTAACTCCACCGGAGCGACCGGCGACTGCACGCGCACCTCGGCTACCGTTTCGTTGCGACCAAAGACCTTCTACTGCGCCTCCCCCGACGCAAAGATCACATGGACAAAGGCTCAGCTAACCGGGATCGACCTGAGCAAGGTGACCTCGTTTGATGTGTCTGTGTTTGATACCGCTGGGGTTCCCGTGCCGGGATTTTCTGATATCCCAGGCTCCGCAGGGGTAGTCGATCTGTCAGCACTCCCAGCGGGAGATGGCTATCGATTCGATACCTCGGTACTCGTAAACGATGCGCAGGTGCTCAACACTGGCACGGCCGAATTTCAGGTGACCTTCGACGGGCCACCATCAGAGATATGCCTACGGACCAAAGTGCTCTCGGTTTGCTCCCCCCCACCGGTCATTCGCAATGACGCTGTAGCTACCCTCACCGATTCTGAAGGCTCAACGAGCAGTAGTTCGTTCAGCGAACTCAACGTGTTGGTTCCCCCGTCCTGTACCAGAACCACATCCACATCCACATCCACATCCACATCCACATCCACATCCACATCCACATCCACATCCACGACGAGCGTGCCACCGACCACTGCTCCCCCGACCACTGCTCCCCCGACTACCCAGATACCCACCACAACGTTGGTTCCAACCGATGTAGCGGGAATTAGCCAGACACGTGACACAACCCCACCGAGCTCTTCGCTTGCCCTTACCGGAAGCAATGTTCTCAAGGTTCTGTTCAGCGGGGTTCTTCTTATCGCAGCCGGCCTGCTGCTCGTCGACCTTCGCAAGTACAGGCGCCAAGCCAGCTAGGGAGCTAGGTCCCTAGGAAGCGGTCGAAGGTACCCTTGCCAAGACCGAGTTGCTCGCGAGTAGCACCGGAAAAGACCGATTCGTGCCGTGCAGTAGTGGTTCTCGAGAGAGGGAACTGCTACTGCTGCAGGCGCAACGGCGCTAGAGCGGCCGGCACCGCTATTGCTAGCCACCGCTCCGTCTCCTCGAAGCTCATCTCCGTGATCGTCCGACCAAGAGTCATTCCATGGAACCAGACCACATAAGCCTCAGAATCTAGGTCTGGGTTGATCAACTCCCGCCGCTTTGCATCCTCAAAGATGCTGCAGATCACGTCAAACATGATGCTCTGGAACCGAAGGAGTTCGGCCGCTAACTCGGGCCGCTTGATTGCTTCTGCCACCATCGTCAATCGCGCCCGACGAACCGGCAGATTCTCTGGATCTGTCACGATACGCCGGATCTGCTGTTCGAGATAGTGAAAGAAATCCTCGGTGGTAGCAGAGGCAAAAGCATCATCTAGGCGACGCGTGTCCTCATTCAGCGCCAGCTTCAGGTAGAGCTCATCTTGAACTGCCATGAACAGCTTCTCTCGGCTACCGAAGTGATGATAGAGAGAGCTTGACGATGCCCCAGAGTCGATAAGCACCTGCTCAATCCGAAACTCACTGGTTCCTAGAGTCAACGCCTGTTCCACTGCTGCATCCAAAATGGCCTGAGCAGTAGCAGAACGCCTTTCCCGACCCCTTGGGCCAGACTCTGCAGGTTCATCCGAGCCTTCCGCTGCGTCAGAAGCCTTCTCGTCATTCACCGACGGACTGTAGCCCAATACGAGCTGAGCAATTCGGGGCAGGCGTAGCGGCCATAGCAGGATTAGCCTGTTGCGTTGAAAAGCCGCCGATACCCAAGGATCTGGCCTACTGAAATCCGAGCCGCTTCCCCTGCAACTTGCTGCACCGTCGGAGTGCCTTGCGTGGGTGACACACGCTCGGTGATCCCTAGTTCACGAGCAATGCTTTGCAACCGCCGGTTGTGGTAACTATCCGAAACAAGGGTGACCTCGTTGATGTTCTCTCGCCTCAGAACTCGCTTCGCTGCAGCAAGAGACTCCCAACTACTTGAACCCGTATCGACAAGGAGCAGATCCTTTTCTGGCACTCCGGCCTGAATCAAGTACTTATAACCGGCATAGGCCTCGGTAAAGCGATCTGCTGGCCGCTTTGACCCGGTCAACACAATGCGGGGCGCTACACCGCCTTGGTACAACAGCAATGCATGCTCTAAGCGCTGCTGCAATGCCGGGCTTGGTCGGCCATCGTACTGAGCAGCACCAAGCACCAGAATTGCATCGGTTGGATCACGCTGATCGACACGAGAAGCTAGATACACCTGAGCCACCGTCACTGCGAGATAGACAAGGATCGCAGCGAGGAGCAGTGCTACAAACCGGCGGACCCATCGCAGCATCTCTGGCGTCTCAAGCAGTCAGCGCAACGCGATCAAGGGTTGCTTGCAAGCGTCGAATGACTTCCGCCCGGCCAAGTATCTGCATGGACTCAAACAAGGGTGGGCCGACGCTCCGTCCGGTGACGGCAACGCGCACGGGTGCCTGAAACTTGCGTCGGTTGGCACCCATGTCTTCTGCGAGCGCCATAAAGGATTCGTACAGTTGCGGCGCAGTCCACTCCCATGTGGAAATGCCTTCGATGCAAGCTGCAAGCCAAGCTGCCGCATCTGGGCCCATGGCTTTGTCCCAGGCTTTCTCATCAACCTCTGGGTCTTCAAGAAATAAGAAGTCGACGTAGCCGGGCACCTCTGCCAATGTCTCAACTCGGGTCTGAACCTCGGGAAGAATCTGCATGAGTTTTTGGGTATTTTCTGGGTCGGACTCAAAGCGCTCGAACCAAGGTGCCAGAGCGATAAACGGTGCGGAACGATTGGCAAACTCCTCCGTGCTGAGCGCACGCAAGTGCTCTCCGTTCACGAAGAGCAACTTTTTGGTATCGAAGAACGCGGGGCTAGAACTCACCTGTGCAATCTCGAACATGGTGGGAAACCCATCGCTCAGATTCAGCGGATCCAAGCGAACCTCTTGACCGTCAGTTGGTCCCCACCCAAGGGTGGACAAGTAGTTCACCATCGCCTCGGCCAAGAACCCTCGGTCCTTGTAATCCATAAGCGAGACATCATCGCGGCGCTTTGAAAGCTTCTTACGCTGCTCATTCACTATGAGCGGCATATGCGCAAACTCTGGGAGTGGGCTGGATATCTGCATCGCCTCTCTCAAGAGCAGGTACTTGGGAGTCACGTTGATCAGGTCTTCGCCTCGAATGACGTGCGTGATACCCATAAACGCATCGTCGCTTGCATTCGCTAAGAAGAACGTGGGCGAACCATTCGCTCGGCGGATCACAAAGTCTTCAATATTGGCGTGTTCTACGCTGATTTCGCCTCGGATCAGATCGTTCCAGCTTGTAACCCCAGATTCTGGGACCCGGAATCGCACAGCGCGTCCATCGCCAGGCCCAAGGTTGCGATCTCGATCGGCTGGGTCGTAGGCCTTATTTCCAAATTCGGCTCGGTCTTCATCAGCAAGAGGGGAGGACCAATAGGCAGCGCCGGATTCAAGGAGCGCGTCTACTGCGAGTTGGTGCTCTGAGTTTCGAGAAGACTGCAAAAGCGGCTCCTCATCCCAGTCCAACCCCAGCCAAGTGAGGCCTTGGTAGATCACCTCGATGAGTTCTGGCTTTGAGCGATCAAGGTCAGTGTCCTCGATGCGCAGCAGGAAGGACCCTCCCATGTGGCGTGCTGCCAGCCAGTTGAACAGTGCCGCTCGGGCGCTTCCAAGGTGGAGGTAGCCCGTGGGGGATGGGGCAAATCGAACACGTACTGGATCAGTCACCAGGCCAACGTTAGTTGCTGAACTTCTCTGCCCGAGTCCGCTTCTGAACCCAAGCGTTCTCGTAACGCTTCCATTGAGTCGTGGTTGTCTAGATAGGACGCTGCGAGACCTTTCAGGAAGCTGGCCGAAGTAGGGCAGGCGATCAAGCTGCGCTCTAATATGGGTAGACCAGACCGAAAAGAGGGCGGAGTGGAGGAAGGAAGCGAAATGCAGGATTCCGTATCTGAATCAGCAGAGCCGCTCGAACCAGTAACCCCCTCAGGCCAAGCCACCCCCGAGAAACCCCCTCCCTACATAAGGGTCACCAACTTTCGTCTCGCTCTGGTTGCGATCGTAGGAGCCGTACTGATTGCCGGACTGCTCGCAGTTCTCATCGCTCGCCCAGAGGCGCTGTACCCGAGTTCTTCGAAAGACAGTAACGGCCGACCCACCACGACCCTCAAGGAACTTCCATCTGACACCTCTCGGATTGCAACCACGAAATCCAGTGTGAAAGTCCTGCAGGTACTCGCAAACAAGCCCCCGCGTTGGGACTCCGCAAAGCCGGTGTTGCTCTACAACTCAACGGTCACTATTCCACCGAGCAGCCAAGACGGACTCGACCCTCGAGAACCACTGCCCACCACCGAAGCGCCAATTACTGGCCGTCGGGCAACAGCAGAGGGATGGGAATTTGATAATCCCGGCCCCTATTCTCCGCCACAACCCTTCACGATGTCAGTGACTGAACGACGCGGAGACTGGCTCAAGGTTCTCCTCCCGCTCAGGCCAAATCACACTGAAGGCTACGTCTCTATTCGCGATGTGGATCTGTCAACCACCCGGAAACGAATCGAGGTTGACCTCAGCGAGAATATTCTGCGCGCTTTCGACGGAGACAAGATTGTTGCTCAGACCACCGTTGTTGCCGGAGCTGCAAATACGCAGACTCCTACTGGACTTTTCTATGTCACCGACATCGTTCCGCAAAAGAATCCCGCTGGCGCATACGGCCCGTTTGCGTTGGCAACAAATGGCTACAGCGAGATGATGGATGTGTTTGCAACTGGGGCACCTGTTCTTGCACTTCACGGAACGAACGCTCCAGAAAAACTAGGCACAGATGTCTCGAACGGATGCATTCGTTTGCCGAACGAAATTGTTACGCAGCTTGCAGAGTCGTTCCCGCAGGGAACTCCGGTGTACATCCAGCCTTAGTTGGTTCACCCGCTGAGTGGGAGTAGACCCCTAGAGCGACTCAAGGTCCAAACAGCTGCGCCAATCGGCTTGTGACTGAGCAAGTATCAGAACATGTGGTCGGCTTAAGAGCTCAGCCGAGACCGCATCGGCAATGCGCCGAAGGGCCTTGTAATGAATTGAAAGGTGCACTTCGTCGAACCATCCTTGCCGCAGTGTCACAAGCTCTGCGGGGCAATCAGCATCCAAGAAGCCCCACAAGGTGAGTCCAACGCGCAGATCGTGAACAACCGGAGAACGGCCAAAGATTCCTGAACGCTTCATGGCAATTGCAGAAGCTCCAGCAAGTGCATCGGACTCGTGTTCTGCAGCAGAGAGAAAGAGCTTGCCTCGAAATGCTGCGGCCAGAGTAAGTGCATAGCCCTGATCAGGCCCCGGCACACCAAGCTGTTCCCCTACGGGCTGGCGTCCCTGAATTTCGCCAGGGCGATCGGGAAGCCAAGAGCCGCTTCGCTGTGGAGGCGAAGAGTAGGAGCGAACCCCTGCAAGCGGATGTGTGGGAACAAATTCTGGAGCTGCCATGATCCAATAAACCTACCGCTATTCACGATCCTGCAAGAAGTAGGCCAAAGACAACAGCGTCCGTGAGCGCCATCCACGAGGCTTCAATGATGTTGGGCGACACCCCAATTGTGGTCCAAGCATCGTCGCCGTTGGTTGAATCAATCAGCACTCGGGTGACTGCACCAGTATCTGCGGTGGAGTCAAGAACCCTCACCTTAAAGTCAGTCAGGTGAATCCGCTCTAGCGCCGGGAAGCGGGGGTTCAGTGCGGCACGCAATGCAGCATCAAGAGCGTTGACTGGGCCGTTGCCCTCGCCAACCGAAGCAATGCGTTCCTCGCCAATACGCAGCTTGACCGTGGCTTCTGTTGTGACCTCGACCAAAGCAGGGGCATCCGGCTGAGGAACCTCACGGTGATACGCAGTGACTCGATAGGCCTCGACAGAGAAGAACTCCTGTTTCCATCCCGTTGAAGCCCGCATCAGAAGTTCGAGCGATGCGTCTGCCGCTTCGAAGACAAACCCCTCGGCCTCGAGTTGCTTGAGATGCTCCGAAAGCGCTCCTGCTGAGCGATCGTCGAGTTCGATACCAAACTCGGCTGCTTTCATGGTCATGCCTGCTCGGCCACCAAGGTCAGAGACCAATACTCGTGTTCGATTGCCAACATCGCTCGGGTTGATGTGCTCGTAGCTCGCCCCACCGACCCGACCAACTGCAGAAGTATGCAACCCGCCCTTATGAGCAAACGCAGAGGCTCCTACGTAGGGGTCAGCCGGATGCGGCGGAAGATTCACTAACTCAGCTACGTGGCGTGAGACCGCTGTCAGGCGTTGCATGCGGTCAGCAGGAAGGGTGGTGATACCCATCTTGAGGGTGAGGTCCGGGATCACAGTCATGAGGTTGGCATTGCCTGTGCGCTCCCCGTACCCGTTCACCGTTCCTTGTACCTGGCTAGCGCCACCAACTACTGCTGCAACAGAGTTGGCAACTGCGCAGCCAGAGTCATTTTGCGTATGAATCCCGATTTGAGTGTTCTGAAAATACTCGGCGACTTCTGATGTGATGCGCTGAACCTGATGAGGTAGCGAGCCACCATTGGTATCGCATAAGACAAGCGTGTCGGCACCGTTCGTCACAGCTGCCTCAAGCACTCGCAAACTAAATTCGGGGTTGTGCAGGTAGCCGTCGAAGAAGTGCTCGGCGTCAAAGAACACGCGCAGCCCAGCGGCTTTCAAAAACTGTACGGACTCCCCCACCATGGAAACGCCCTCGTCAAGAGTGGTCCGGAGTGCCTCAGTGACGTGAAACTCGGAGCTCTTACCAACAATGCAGACCGTTGAGGTTCCCGCTTCGACGAGAGCGCGAAGCGTTGGGTCATCGTCCGAACGCCCCAGCGGCCGTCGAGTAGAGCCAAACGCTACCAACGTCGATGTGCTGAGTTGCAGTTCCGTGCGAGCACGCCGAAAGAACTCTTCGTCTTTGGGGTTCGACAACGGGTAACCGCCCTCGATCCAGTGCACGCCTAGCCAATCAAGTTGCTCCGCGATGCGAAGCTTGTCCTCAACCGAGAGCGAGATGCCTTCGAACTGAGCGCCATCTCGCAAGGTGGTGTCAAAAATCTCGACCGACGTGGGGGTAGTCATGATACAAGTTCAACCCAGTCTTTGAACTGATCCACTTCGCCCCGAACCACACGCGCATACTCCGCTGCGATTGCTGCAGTAAATGGCCCCGGGCATGGGATCGCGCGGTCGTCGACTCCATTGACAGCCGAGACTTCGGCAGCCGTTCCGCATAAGAACATCTCATCGCAAATGTAGAGATCTGATCGGGTGAGGTCTGCCACGGCGCACTCAATACCCATCTCGTCTGCGATTGCCATCACGGTGTCCTGGGTCAGTCCTTCGAGCGCCCCGGCAGAACCTGGCGGGGTAAGAAGCACCCCACCGCGAGAGACAAAAATGTTCTCTCCGGTGCATTCAGAAACTAGGCCCTGACGGTTCAACATAATGGCCTCGTCATACCCAGCTTTGAGTGCCTCGATCTTTGCTAGGGAACTCGTCACGTAGTTGCCCGTGGTTTTAGATGCCGGCGGCATGGAATTGTGGTCGTGTCGCATCCATGTGCCGATTTTCAGACTCACACCCTTCGTCACTGCATCGTCGCCGAGGTAGGCGCCCCATGGCCAACACGCAATAGCCACATCCACAGAACATGGCAGTGTATTGAGCCCCATCTCGCCATAGCCGTAGTACGCAATTGGGCGGATGTAGCAAGACGGCAGGCCAGATGACTTCACCACAAGTTTGGTGGCCTCTATGAGTTCCTCCACCGTGTAGGGGATGTCCATCATCATGATTTTGGCCGAGTTGAAGAGGCGTTCAATATGCTCAGTCAGGCGAAATATGCCCGGACCCTCCGAGGTCTCATAGGCACGGATCCCCTCGAACACCCCCATCCCGTAATGCAAGCTATGGGTCAGCACGTGGATTTGGGCATTTTCCCAGTCGACGAGTTCGCCGTTCATCCAGATCTTCTCTGTTGGGGTAAATGGCATGTCTGGACTCCCGGCCTATGTTTTGCTGGTCGAATTACTACGGGTTTATTTTCTTCTATGAAGAAAGTTGTCAGATTCTAGGTGTTCATCGAGGGTTTCGTAGCTACCGTGCTCTGAGCACTTGCGGCAGGCGAGAAGTAGGTAACTCAGCTGCTCGTCACTTCGAGAGCGATTGCGTCGCCGATCTGGGCCGTGGATCCGGTATATCGCTCAGGAGACAACATCGCTGAAGCTACCTTCGCAGCAGCGTCGGCTTCGCCAAGGAACTCGAGCATCAGCCCAGCTGAGATAATCGCTGCGCTGGGATTCGCCAGACCTTGACCAGCAATATCGGGAGCCGTGCCGTGAACGGGTTCGAACATCGATGGACCAGTTCGGGCGGGGTTCAAGTTCGCTGATGCGGCAAAGCCGACACCGCCGGCTACCGCTCCTCCGAGGTCGGTGAGGATATCGCCAAACAAATTGTCGGTGACAATCACGTCGTAACGCTCAGGCCGTTCCACAAAATGGATGCACGCTGCGTCGATGTGGTCGTACCCGGTAGCGACCTGCGGATACTCCTCGGCAACGATGTCGAAAACACGCTGCCACAGGTCTCCGGCGAAGGTGAGCACGTTCTTTTTGTGCACCAGCGTCAGGTGCTGCCGCTCGGTCACCGCGGCGCGCTCAAAGGCGAAGCGAATGCAGCGCTCCACGCCCATCCGGGTGTTCACCGAGCCTTGGGTGGCAATCTCAAAGGGAGTTCCCTTGCGCAGGAACCCGCCCTCACCGGCATAGGTACCCTCGGTGTTTTCGCGGATCACTTCAAAGTCACAAGTTGGGGGCAGGTGAAACGGGCGCAGATTGATGTATTGGTCCAACTCAAATCGCATCCGCAGCAAGATTCCCCGCTCCACGAGTCCCGCCGGCGCAGATACTCCAACCGCTGGGTCCCCTACCGCTCCAAGCAGGAGCGCATCAAGGCCGCGCCACTCCTGAAGGGTCTCGTCATCGAGCACGGTTCCATCTTCCAAGTAGCGGTGTGCGCCAAGTTCATAGTCTGTTCTTTCGTACTTCACGCCCGTGGCGTCAATAACTTTGATGGCCTCTGCGATGACCTCTGGGCCGATGCCGTCGCCGCCAATTACACCGATCTTGTATGTCATAAAAACACTGCTCCTCTTGGGGCTCTTCTTGATGAACTACGAACTGCTGACTTGGCACTGCGCTCACGTCGCACTGGGATTGCAATCCGGGCAGATGCCAAGCTACCGCAGCGGCTATTGCGGCACCCATCCGTGGCGCTGGGTTCCGTGAGTGCAACTAATCTTGACCCATGGCACAAAATCACGAGTTATCTCAGGCTGCGTACGATCGCCTTGTCGAGGAACTTGAATACCTTCGTACGCATGGCCGAATTGAATTGGCCGACAAAATTGAGCGCGCACGCGAACACGGGGACCTGAAAGAAAACGCCGAGTACCACGCTGCAAAAGAAGAGAAGGCGAAGATGGAAGGGCGAGTTGCTCAACTCTTTGGAATTCTCGAGAACTACACCATTGTTGATAACTCGGGATCAGAGACCGTTTTGTCTGGCTCAATTGTGGTGCTGAAGTACAGCGATGAAGGGGACGATGAGGCCGAGCGTTACCTCATTGGCTCTATTGAAGAGCGGCGCGATGACGTCCATCTTGTGTCTCCAACCTCGCCGCTAGGCGAGAAGCTTCTAGGGTCATCCATTGGCGCGACAATTTCGTATGAATCGCCAGGCGGAACCTTAGAAGTCATCCTGCTCGGTATTGAATAGACGTTTTCGCTTGTCTCTGTTTGGGTCATCCAGCTGTTTGGGCCAGCCAGCTGTTTGGGCCAGCTAGCCGCGTGTCTGCCCATCACCGCGAACCACAAACTTGGCCGTAGTGAGCTGCTGCAATCCCATTGGTCCGCGTGCGTGCAGTTTCTGAGTAGAGATTCCAATCTCTGCACCGAAGCCAAACTCCTCGCCATCCACAAAACGAGTTGAAGCGTTGACCAAAACTGCCGCAGCGTCGACTTGAGCTAAGAACTTTTCTGCTGCCGCATAGTCGCTCGTGATGATTGACTCCGAGTGCCCAGAGCTGTGTTCGTTAATGTGAAGAATTGCGTCATCTAGTGAATCCACGACTTTGACAGAAAGTTTCATATCAAGAAACTCGGTAGAGAAGTCGGCCTCGGTTGCTGCCGCAATTCGACCAAGCATCCTCTGCGAGCGGTCATCTCCCACAAGCTCAACACCCGCCATAGCGGTGTCCATCTGGGTCAGGAACTCGGCCGCAATATCGCTATGCAACACCAGCGACTCCGCAGCGTTACACACAGACGGTCGTTGTGTCTTGGCGTTGACCAGAACCGATTCGGCCATCTGCAGATCGGCATCTTTGTCAACGTAGACATGGCAGTTGCCATCGCCGTCGATCACATATGGAACGGTTGCGTTTTGCAGAATCGATTGGATGAGCGAGGGGCCACCACGCGGAATCAGGCAGTCAACAAAGCCCCGCTGCTGCATGAACTCAACGGCTGCTTCACGCGAGGAGTCCTCGACTAGCAAGATCGAGTCCGCTGGCAGCCCAACGCTACTAACTGCCGTGCGAAGCACCTTGGCGATGGCAATATTTGAGTGAATTGCTGTGGAGGAACCGCGCAGGAACGCAGCGTTGCCCGACTTGAGGCACAGCCCCGCAGCATCAGAGGTAACGTTGGGACGGCTTTCGTAGATGATGGCGATCACACCGAGTGGCACGCGAACCCGAGAGATCTTCAAACCATTGGGGCGAACCCAGCCATCAAGGACCTCGCCGACTGGGTCTGGCAGTGTGGCAACCTGACGCAGTCCACCAGCCATTGCTGCAACTCGACCGGCATCAAGGCGTAGGCGATCAACGAGACCAGGAGCAATTCCGGCTTCTTGGGCGTTGCTCACATCTTGCGAGTTGCCTTCCAGGATTGCGTCCACTCCCGCCTCAAGGGCATCGGCGGCAGCATGCAGCGCCGCGTTTTTTGTTGCCGTCGAAGCCGTTGCTAGCTCCCGGGAGGCATGCTTTGCTCGACGCGCAAGTTCAGACATCAACGTTGTAGTCATCGGAGCAGGCTAGCTTCCCGGCCGGAGGAGCACGCTGTGCTGATGCGCTGCTCAGACTTTGCAGCCGCGTTGGCGCAAACTCTGCCAAGCATGGCTCGCTGCAACTGCAGCCCGGTTACTCTCTTGATGTGTCAACTTCTGTACTCGACGCTGTTGTCGACAGCTTTGTTGAGGATCTGACCGAGGCGCTGATCACCGCCACAGCAGAACTCAACAATATGAACCCCCAAGACCTGCGCGCTGCCGTCACTGTTGAGGCCTTCAATCTGACCACGGCCATGATCGACGCTGATGAGCGTCATACGACCGACGAATTGGAGAATCTGATTCAGGCCTTCGGCCACAGACTTCCCGACACGCAATTATTGATGGCAACCCCAGAGACTCTGCGCGGCAGCGACCTAGTCGTTGGTCGTCGCCAGTGGTTGGAATCCGACTCAGAGCTGTTCGGGATTCTGGCTGATGCAGATGCTCGCAAGGGCACCGAGTTGGCTCAGCAGTACTACAACCGCTCCCTTGATATTGCCCATGTTGTTGCCTCACTTGATGTGGTCACCTCGACTGCTGAACTCGCTGCAATCTCTGCGCTGAGATCAAAGCTGCTCGCAGGCATGAGCCCCTCGCTGAGAACCACTGCTGGGCCAGCCTCTGAGGCTCCGACTTCGCAGCAAGGCAGTTCTGCAAAGCCTGTCGGGAACACCGAAGAAGCAACAGAAGTGGCCGCAGCGCCCGATCCGCCGCCCCGGCCACTCGAAGAGCTACTCGCAGAGCTTGATCAGCTCGTTGGCCTTGATGAGGTAAAAGCACGAGTTCACCTTGTTGCAGACTTTTTGTGTGTGCAGGGGCTTCGCGCCGGGCGCAATCTGCCAACCATGGAAACCAGCAATCACTTGGTGTTCACTGGCAACCCCGGCACTGGCAAAACCACTGTGGCCCGCTTGTTAGCTCAGATCTACCGGACTCTCGGTGTCGTAGCGCGCGGTCAGCTTGTAGAAACAGACCGTTCTGGGCTGGTCGCCGGATTTGTTGGCCAAACAGCGCCCCTAGTGCGTGCCAAGTTTGATGAGGCCAGTGAGGGCATGCTTTTCATTGATGAGGCGTACACGCTGGTGCGCGGCGGAGAGAACGACTTTGGCCGAGAGGCCATCGATCAGATCGTCAAGTTGATGGAGGACCGCCGAGACAGCGTTGTCCTGGTCGTGGCTGGGTACCCAGAAGAGATGCAAGAGTTCCTTGCTGCGAACCCGGGCTTGCGATCTCGATTCCCTACGACGATTGAGTTTCCCGATTATTCAACAGAAGAACTCATGCAGATCATTGACTCGCTGGGCCAGAAGCAGCGCTACGAACTGACTGCAGAAGCACGTTTATGCTTTGCCGCACAGCTTGATTCGTTGCCCCGTGAAAAAGGGTTTGGTAACGCTCGAGTTGCCAGAAACATGTTCGAGGCTGCGGTCAACCGCCATGCCAGCCGGGTCGTAAAGCTTGAGCAACCTACCGAGCGGGATCTCATTGCGCTCATCCCAGCAGATGTCGGCGCGCCTGACCTGAGCGGGCCCAATCTCAGCGAGCCAGACTCGAGCGAACCCACGCTGACCAAGCGGGAGCAGGACTCCCCATGAAACGATTTGGCGCTCTGTTACTCGCAGTTGGGATGATTTTTGGGTCGCTCATGCTTCGCAATTCCCTGGATGCTAAGAGCCAAACATCGAACGCTTCAGGTGGCGGTAATTCGGTAGATCCCGGCAAGGCGTTTCGCTTGACCTGCGCAAGCGATCTTGAAGTGGTGTGCAAGGGGTTGGAGGGAGCTAACCCTGCTCTTACAGTCACGATCGAACAGGCTGGAATTACCGCAGACCGTCTTACGGCGTTGGCCGACGGTGGCGACCCCGGCTTTGACGCTTGGCTCACGGTCGGGCCTTGGGCCGAGATTGTTCAAGACAACCGAAGCTTCACAGCGAACGCCGGTGAAGTTCTGGAAACGCCCTCAGCGGTTCTGGCGAGTTCATCAGCCGACATCGTTACGTTAAAGACCGATGAGCAAGCGCTCACGGACTCTTGTGGTGGAGCTATCACCTGGAAGTGCCTCGGCGAGAACCAGTCACTCCCACAACCGCAGAGCATTGGAATGCCGTCCCCCAACACAGGGGCAGGACTAGCAGTGTTAGCAGATGCAACCAATAGCTACTTCAGCGCTGACGATTACTCGGCTGCTGACTTTGAGGATCCAGCCTTTATCAGTTGGTTTTCACAACTCACGAAGAACCCTCAGAACTCTCAACTTGGAGCGCAAACAGTTCTTGTGAGGGCTCTAACAGCCGCAGGAACCTATACAACTGTTGGAGCGCTGAGTTCCGAAGTGGCCTCACTACCAACTAGTTCTAGGAGGTTCGGAGTTATCTCTCCGCCGAAAGATGCACCTTCTCAACCGGTCATTGCTCAGGTGCGACTAGTCCCCGCTCAAGGAATTGACACCAAGAGTGCAGTGAACCAAATAGACCAAGAAGCTCTCACCAAGTTGCTTGAGGGCTCAGGCTGGAACACTTCTTCACCCGACCAAGCATCGAACATGCCAGAGCCCGGGGTACTGCAGGTACTTCGAGAGATGTGGGCCGCATGAGCAAACACCCGAAGAGGCGGCGGCGAGTCCAGCCACCACAGATTCAGACAGAACATACTCAGCCAGAACCGATTCAACTAGAACAGATTCGATCCGAACAGATTCAACCAGAACAGGCGGAGGCCCGATGATGCCCAGTCCAAGACCAACAACACCCAAAGCCATCGCAACTGCTCCTCATCAGCCTTCGCGCACCAAACGGCATGCCATCTTCACGGGTTCGCTGTTGGCCTGCGCACTCCTCGCTTCTGCCTGCGTTGGTGGGTCGAGCGAGGTGAAAAATGCTGACGGAACTGACAACGCAGCAGATCCGCGGCGTGACTCGTGCATCACCGTCGATCTCACCGTGAGTTCAGAGAAGATCGATCTGCTTGGTGATCTGGCCGACACGTTCAACGACTCCCAACAGGCCACCCTCAAAGGTAAATGCATATTTGTAGATGTGCGTTCCAAGTCCTCTGGTAGTGCAATGACCGCTCTTTCTGAAGGTTGGGATGAAAGCGTCAACGGGCCAGCACCGGCGATCTGGTCGCCAGCGTCTAGCGCTTGGGGAACCATCTTGAATCAGAAACTCGCAGATGCAGGTGAGCCGCCGATGGCACCTGCTGATGCCACCTCGTTCATGCTGACCCCGCTCGTCATTGCCATGCCTGCCCCAATGGCACAGGCGCTGGGTTACCCCGAGAAGCCGATTGGCTGGGCCGACATTTTGCGCCTAGCGCAGTCCCCAACTGGCTGGGCAGAATACGGCCACCCCGAATGGGGCCCGTTTCGCCTAGGAAAGACAAATCCGAACTACTCCACTTCGGGGCTGTCAGCGCTCATCGCACAGACCTACGCAGCCACTGGCAAGACCAGCGATCTTTCTTCTGAAGACCTTGCTTCGCCTGCTGTGATCCAAGCCGGAACAGACATTGAATCCTCCGTCGTCCATTACGGCGATATCACGATGACCTTCTTGAACAACTGGTACCGCGCAGATCGGCGCGGTACGGCACTTACCTATGCAAGCGCAGTTGCTGTAGAGGAAAAGTCGCTCATTGATTACAACAAGGGAAACCCCGACGGCATACTCGATCAGGGCGAGAAACCTAAAAAGCCACGGATTCCGCTCGTTGCGATCTATCCGACCGAGGGCACCCTGTACTCAGATAACCCCTTCTTCATTCTCGATGCACCTTGGGTCTCGTCCGAAGAGGCTGCAGCGGCAGAGAAGTTTCAGGCCTATGTTCAAGAACCGGCCAACCAGAAGAAGGTACTCAAATACGGATTCCGTCCGGGCAACCCCGAGGTGGCACTCGCCGCCCCGATTGTGCCGGCAAACGGAGTCAACCCTGATCAGCCAGAAACCCTGTTGGGTGTGCCTTCTGGAAAGGTGATGGTGGATGTGCTCGCCGCATGGGCAACACAGCGAAAAGGCGCTCGCGTCATGCTCGTTCTTGACGTCTCTGGATCAATGGGAGACCCAGCAGACCCTGAAGACCCAGCTGGGCCAACAAAACTAGATTTGGCCAAAGAGGCAGTGAGCAACGGGCTCGACAACTTCAAACCAGATGATCTGGTCGGGTTACGCATCTTTACGACTAGTGATGATGGCACCCCAATTGTCACCGACCTCAGCCCAGTGGCACCGATCGGACCGAACCGCGAGGCGCTGATCAATCAGGTGAACTCTTTGCAGCCGCTTCGTGGAACCCCGCTTTATGACGTCACACAGCAGAGCTACAACGCAATGCTCGACTCCTACGATCCCAAGCTGATCAATGCAGTAGTGGTACTTACCGACGGCATGAACGATGACGGCAGCCCGCAGGACGATAAGGAGCAGTTCGCCTCGTTACTCGCAGACGTAAAACTCAACAGTAACGGCGAGAACTCAAAACCTGTTCGCATCTTTACGGTTGCGTATGGTTCTGGTGCAAACCCCAAAGAGCTGCGCCAGATCTCTGAAGCCTCAAATGCAACCGCTTATCAGGCAAGCGATGCAACGACGATCAATCAGGTTTTTGCTGCGGTAGTGAGCAACTTCTAGCCACTGTTGTCTACGTGATCCGTGAGTCACCACTCTTGAGCCCCGACCCCTGCAAACATGGTGTGCAATGCCCTCCTTTCGTGACCGCTTTCTAACCCCTCAGGTTGCTCGAGCTATCACCTCGCCCTCGGCGATTTTGGTGACCGCTGCAGGAGCATCAGCAGCCATTCTTTTGAGCCTTGGCCCGGTCGGAGTTGTGCTCGTTGGCGCCGGGGCATTCGCGGCCAGGGTTCTAGCTTCAGTTCCCCGCAATCCCCAAGGCCCAAGAATCTCACCCGGATCTCTCGTCGAGCCTTGGAAGTCACTCATGAAGGGAACCGTGGATGCCAAAAAACGTTTTGGCACAGCAACGCGGGGCATGCAGTCCGGACCCTTGAATGACCGCCTCTTGGAGCTCGGCGAACGACTGCAGGCCGGCGTCGACCAGGCTTGGCTCGTGGCCGTTGCAGGCAATCAGCTCAGTTTGGCTCGCCGCCAAATCAACAGCGACTCCATCGCAGCCGAGTTGCATCAGGCCCAAACCGCTGCGCCCACGCAGCGATCTCACCAGACGATTGAAGCGCTGCAAGCGCAGCTTTCTGCCGCACAACGCCTTGACCTGACCATCAGTGACACATATGACCAGCTGCAGCTGCTTGATGCCCGTATCGATGAGATGGTGACTCGCACCGTTGAACTCTCGGTCAGCCAAGCCACTACGGATGACCTCGGCGGCTTGGGCGCCGAGGTGGACTCGATCGTGAACGATATGGAAGCGCTGCGACAAGCTGTTGAAGAAACTCAAGGGACGAGCTCAGAGCGAGACGAACCCGAGGAGCCGCAGCTCGGCACAAGTACAGGTTCGGTGTGACTGAGTTAGAGGGCGAAGCCACTCAACGCCCAGCGCACAGCCCGGCGGATAGCCCGGCGGATAGCCCAGCGCACAGCCCAGCGCACAGCGCACAGCTAGCACCTGACTCTCAGGGTTGGGAGAATGATCGCCTCAGCGATGAGTACTGGGTCGACGAAGAGTTTGTTGATGAGGCCGCCGCCGAGGAGTCAACGGGTGGGGGTAGAAGCCTTCTCCGGGCAAGCGCAACCCCTGCCATTGGCACGATGTTGTCTCGTACTAGCGGCTTGGTTCGCGTTGCCGCACTCACCACCGCTCTCGGCCTGAGCAGCATGAGCGACATCTACAACTTGGCCAATACTGCGCCAAACATCTTGTATGAACTCGTCATCGGTGGAGTGCTGTCCTCAACGCTCGTGCCGCTCTTTGTGCAGGCAAACCAGAATGCAGAATCAGACCCTGATGCCGATGACGCAACCTCGGTCATGGTCACGGTTGGGTTCGTAGCAATCACAGTCTTGGCACTTGTCGCCGTCCTGCTCTCACCCTGGATCAATGAGTTGTTCGCTCTCACGGTGCGCGGCCGAAACCGCTCTGAGCAACTCGTTATCGGCGACGACTTCTTGATGCTGCTTCTGCCGCAGATTTTTTTCTATGGCATCACCACACTGGCAACCGCAATGCTGCACGCACGTAGACGCTTCGCCGCGCCAGCGTTTGCACCAGTACTCACCAACCTCATCATCTCGCTTGCTGCGCTCATTGTGTACAAGGTGATCGACCCCGCACAGGGCGAGTCATCGTTGAGCACCGTCTATGTGCTTGCTATTGGCACCACGGCCGGTGTCGCAGCAATGGCCGCAACCCTCATGCCAGCGCTGCGACGAGCGGGCATCTCGCTGCGATGGGATTTTCGGCCACGGCACCCCGCAGTTCGCTCCGTACTACGACTCTCCGGGTGGACGGTTGGCTTTGCGATATCAAATCAGATCGCGCTCTTGATCGTGCTCACTCTGGCCAGAGGAGCAGGAACCGGTGCTGTATCTGCATATCAGTACGCATTCATTTTCTTTCAACTGCCATATGGTCTCATCGCAGTTTCGCTGATGACTGCAGTTCTGCCCGAGCTTGCAACTGCAGCAAACAACGGAGACACCGCTGTGTTTGCCGAGAAGTTCCGTGAGGGCCTGAGCTTGCTACTGACCTTCATGATCCCAGCCGCTGCCGCCTACCTTCTGTTGGGTCGACCGCTGATTGCGCTGTTGCTGCAACGTGGCGAGTTCGATGCCGCAGCCACCAAAGAAACCCTCACGATGTTGATTGGCTTTAGCGTGGGAATGCCTGCATTTGCGGTGTTCCTGTATTGCGTTCGAGCGTTTCACGCTCGCCGCAACACTCGCAGCCCGTTCTATCTGAACCTGTTCGAGAATGCGCTCAACGTAGCCCTCGTCATTCCGCTGGTGGCACTCATCGGGCAAACTGGCCTGTCGCTTGCCTACTCGCTGGCCTACTGCGCAGCGGCTACCGCAGCAGTGATAGTTCTCAATCGACACGTCCATGGCTTACTCACTTGGGCAACCCTGCGAATGCTGATGCGATCGCTACTGGTATCTGCTTGTGTCATCGCTGCACTCGCAGGCGCCGTCTTGCTCGTTCGCCCAAAGCTTGGCGACTTCGGCGAGCTACTTGTGGGGCTCGCTGTTGCGGTCCCCGTCTTTGCGGTTGCCACCATGGTGTTTCGGCCTTACGGATTTGATCCCCTCGTCAGCAAGCTCCGGCGCAGGGGTACTCGCACAGCAACACCTAGCTAACCCTCGCCTAGCTCACCAACGAACTAGCTCACTAACGACATAGGTCCCTCGGCAGGCAAGCCGGTTGGGCGGGGTGGAGCGGGGTGAATTGATCTGGATTGAGGTCGGATTCCGAAACTTGCACGGCCCGAGAGCGGGGATGCAGTTAGGCTGGGAGATATGTGGAAATCGCTAAAAAAATGGTGGAAATACATGGGTGCCAAGCTCTCGAGCACCTTCGATGAAAATGCCGATCCGAAGGTGCAGCTTGAGCAAGCAATCACCGAAGCACATGAACAACATCGCCGCCTCAAGGAGCAGGCGGCAAATGTCATTGCCAATCAGAAGCAAACAGAGATGCGCTTGGCAAAGGTGCTCGATGAGCTAGAGAAGCTCAACCGCAACGCACAACAAGCGGTCATCATGGC
>WLJI01000036.1 GCA_009701845.1 Actinomycetota bacterium | reverse complement strand
TTTGCCCTCTACGTGTTCGACGCCCTCGCCGACAGCTGCAGCTTCAGCGGCCACGCTTGAACAACTCGGATCTACGTTGGCTAGTGCAGCACCTTCTGCAGCAGGCCCATGACCTTCAGGGTTGTCGTTGCTCCAGGCAATCCAGTTGCCGCCGGTGAGCAGAGCCAGCACAAAAGCTGCCCCTACAAAGACAATTCCAATCTCTGCACCCTTCTTGGGCATCTTCTTGCCAAAGAACAAGATGAGCAGGAAGGACAGCGCCATGAGCGCCGGGATAATCCAGACATGCGTGAAGAACCACATACCGTTCAGCCCTTCAACTCGTCGAGCTCGTCGATATCAACCGAGCGTAGGTTCCGATAAATCAGCAACACGATGGCCAAGCCCACGCCAACCTCGGCTGCGGCAATGGCAATTGTGAACAGTGCAAACACCTGACCAGCGACTCCCCAGTAGGTACTAAAGACAATCAAGTTGATATTGACGGCGTTGAGCACAAGCTCAATCGACATCAACACCAGCACGCCGTTCTTACGAACGATGACGCCATAGACACCAATGGTGAACAAAATGGCAGACAGCAAGAGGAATTGGTTCAGCAGCATGATTCGGTGTCCTCCCCTCAGTCCCGGCGAGCCAGGACGATGGCCCCGATCAGGGCGGCGAGTAGGAGCAATGACAGCATCTCAAACGGAATCAGGTACTGCCCAAAAATGGCATCAGAGACAGCTTGGGTTCGGCCGTTGGTGTTTGCTCCAGCCACTCCCTCATATGCCTCAAAAGTCAGCTCGGAGCGACCGAAGGATTCGATCAGCGCATAGGACAGCACTGCAAGAAGTGCAACGCCAACCCCAATGCCGATCTTCTTCTGGTTGTTGTCGAGGTCGTCTGAAACTCCCAGCGGTGCACGAGTCAACATCACACCGAACAGGAACAACACAATGACTGCGCCGAGGTAGACCAAGAACTGAGTAACTGCCACAAACTCGGCTTGCAACAGCACATAGTTGAGTCCAACTCCACCGAGTACGACCACGAGCCACAGTGCTGCATGCACCACGTTCTTGGTGGTCACAACCCGGATTGCAGCAAAGATCATAAACACGGCCTGAACGGCAAAGACCACATTTGCTGGAACATCAAAGGTGGTCTCGGGCGTATAACTAGGAACGACCTGAGCTAGCAACGCCGCTGCGGAGTTCATCGCGGCACCTTCTTTACTTTGACCTCAGAGCCAGCCTCGAGCGGTTCAAAATCGGGAACGGTCTCCATCCACTCATCGAGTCTGGACTTGTCGTGGAGAAGATCTTGAATACGTACCTCGGAGTACTCGTACTCAGGTGACCAGAACAAAGCCTCGAAGGGGCAGACTTCTACGCAGATCCCGCAATACATGCACAGCGAGTAGTCAATATCGAAACGGTCGAGAGCATTGACCGAGCGGGGCTTTCCGCCTTCTCTGCGAGGTGGAGCGAGTGTCTTATGCGCCTCTATGTAGATGCACCAATCTGGGCACTCGCGGGCGCACAGCATGCACGAGGTGCAGTTCTCTTCTTTGAGGGCAATGACTCCGCGAGCACGAGCAACGGGTTCTTCTTTTTCATGAGGATATTGAACCGTTGCAGCACCCTTGGCAGGCGATGGCGGACGCAAAAGACCATCTGGGAACATGGTCTCTACGGCGGTCTTCATGGTGATGCCGAGACCCTTGACAATCCCTGGAACCTTGGGCTTGTTTGCCATTAGAACACCACCTTCATGACACCGGTGACCACGATATTGGCAAGAGCCAAGGGAATGAGAACCTTCCATGCAAGCTTCTGCAACTGATCCTCACGAAAGCGCGGAAGGCTGAAACGAACCCAGAACACTACGCCCACTAAGAGCACTGCCTTGATCGAGATCATGATGGGGCCGATTGCGTTCATCGCTCCATCGGAGATCCCCCAGGCACCAGGCAGCTGCCAGCCACCAAGGAACAGCGTTGAGGCAACCGCAGCAAAGGCAACTGCGGTTGCAAACTCGGCAATGAAGTAGACCAAGAATCGAATTCCGGTGTATTCAACCTGATAGCCAGCAACGAGTTCGGACTCTGCAATGGGCATATCAAACGGGGTCTGTGTGAGCTCGGCCTGCACGGCAATCAAGAAGATCGTGAAGCCAACAATCTGGGTCAGAATGTAGGGATTTCCTATCCCAGTCCAGCCAAAGATGGCTCCATCGGACTGCGCTGCGACGATGTCTTGCAAGTTGAGGCTGCCAGCAGAAATCACTACGCCGACTACGGCAAGGATCAAGGGAAGTTCATACGCTATGAGCTGCCCACCCGCTCGAAGGGCACCCATGAGCGCATATTTATTGGCCGAGGCCCAACCAGCCATCAGAATGCCGATGACCGAGAGCGAAGACATCGCTAAGACGAAGTAGATGCCCGTTCCAAGATCTGCCACGACAGCGTTCGGGCCAGCGGGAATGACCACGAACATCAAGAAGGTCGAGGCCAGAACCACTGCTGGCGCAATACCGAAGATGAACTTGTCGGAGTCCTCGGTGAAGATGTCTTCCTTCTGTAGCCACTTGCCGACTTCGGCGAGCAACTGCATCGAGCCGTATGGCCCAGCCTCCATCGGACCAAGTCTGCTCTGCATAAAGCTCACAAACTTGAACAGGTACAGGTACACCACGCCGCCAGTGAGCAGCAGCAGCGCAACAAGTCCTAATAGGACGCGGATGATCGTTTCTTGCCAATAAGCAAGTTCGAGTCCCAAGATCGGATGGAGGACTGCCTGGGTCATCGGTCGATGTCTCCCAGAATGAAATAGAGCGAGGCCAAGATGGTGATGATGTCGGGAACATACACGCCGCGCAAAAGCCACGGTGTGATCGAGACGTTATTGAAGCTAGCCGAGCGAATCTTCACCCTGAACGGTGCAAGCTCACCCTTCGAGACCACATAGAAACCCATCTCTCCGAGGGGGTTCTCTGTTGCGACGTACGCTTCACCAGCGGGCACCTTGATGATGCGGGGCACCTTGGCCATGATTGGCCCACCGGGAACCCCATCGCAGATCTGATCGATCATCTTGGTTGACTCGCGCACCTCTTGCAGGCGAACCCAGAACCTGGCGAATGAATCACCATCGGGGTGGGTCCAGACCTTCCAGTCAAGCTCGGGGTAGACAAAGCCAAAGGGTGCATCTCTGCGCAGATCCCAGTCAATGCCAGAGGCTCGAGCGTTTGCACCAGAGAGTCCGTACTGCATGGCGACGTCGGCAGGAATCACTCCAATGCCACGGGTGCGTGTGGCAAAGATCTCTGCGTTCATGAAGAGACCTTCGATCTCGTCGCAGAAGGAACGCACTTTGTTCATGACGTTCTTGGTCTCGACGAGCCATCCCTTGGGAAGATCGTCCTTCAGGCCACCGATGCGGTCAAAGTTGGGATGAAAACGCCCACCAGTCACAGCCTCGATCTGATCGAGCACAAACTCGCGATCTCGGAACGCGTAGAACGCTGGAGTCACCGCTCCAAGCTGCACGCCCATATCGCCAAGGAACAGGATCAGGTTTGCAACGCGAGACATCTCGAACAGCAACGTACGGATCCACTGAGCCCGAGGCGGCGCTTCAATGCCCATGAGTTGCTCCGAGGCCAAAATGAACGGCACCTCGTTAGCGAAGCTGCCCAACCAGTCGATTCGGTTCACGAGAGCCGTAATCTGAGGGTAGGTGCGAACCTCGGTCAGCTTCTCGTAACCGCGATGCATGTAGCCAGCAATTGGCTCTGCAGCTACGACCTGCTCGCCATCAAGCTTGGCCACGATCCTCAGAGTGCCGTGAGTGGCAGGGTGCTGAGGACCCATATTGAGGATCATGCCCTCGGTTTCGAGTTCAACATTGACCCGAGCATCGGCAGCCTTCGCTGCGATGTACTGAAGTTTTTGCCGGTCAGTCACCGCAGTCACGAGTCTGCTCCTTCGGCTGTTCCAGATTCTTCTGTGCTCAGTTGCTCCGCCTCGTTCGTGGGCATCTGTTCAACGTCCACAATCCCTGGCCAAGGCTTGACATGGCGGGCAAGAAGCGGGAAGTCCTTACGAAGTGGATGGCCTTCGAATCCGGTCGGCAGGTACATATTGCGAAGCGCTGGGTGACCTGTGAAGTCAATCCCGAACATCTCATGAGCCTCGCGCTCATGCCAGTCAGCACCGGCATAGACCTTTGTCCAGGTGCTCAATGCCAAGGAGTCGTCAGGAACGTCAACTTTTAACGTGACTCCCCAATTACTTCCCTGTTCTCCGATATGAGCAACTCGGGCAAACACTTGGAACCGGGTCTCGCCACCGGCGAACCCATGCTCAAAACTTGTACCTGCTGAAACCGCTGCATCCTCAGGTGCTTGAGCCTCGTCCTTGGCTTCTAACAGCCGGTCGACCTCTGAGTCCATGGAGCGCCCGAACGGCGAGGGCATCCAGTCGATTGCCGACAGGAAGCCAAAATACCTTGCTTGCAAAGCATTACGAGCAACCTCGCCGGCCTCATGCCAAGCATCTGCGGAGACTCGAATCCAAAGATCCTTGTCAACCACGATATGCGAGTCGACTACAGCTTCTCCGAGTGCGTCGACGAACCTGCCAAGAATCGCCTCGCGGGCCTCATCTTTGGGGCCTTCTGGCTCGACTACTGCAGCTTCGGGCTCTGGCGCAGCAGTGTCATCAAGTTCTGTGTTGTCTTCGGGCGTAGCGTTTTGATCAGACATGGGCGCTCACTCGACCACAAGCGGCGCACCGCGCCAGCGCTCGGCCATGTCTTCGTGCAAGATGCGCTCTTGCAACATGACGACTCCTTCAAGAAGTGCCTCGGGCCTAGGCGGGCAGCCAGGCACGTACACATCAACTGGAATGATCTGATCCACGCCCTTGGTGACTGAGTAACTGTCCCAGTAGGGACCGCCGCAGTTGGCGCAGGAGCCCATAGAGATCACGTACTTCGGATCGGGCATCTGCTCATAGAGACGACGAATCGAGGGTGCCATTTTGTCGGTCACTGTTCCCGAGATGACGACAAGGTCGGTCTGACGCGGGCCGGCGGGCAACGGGATGACACCTAAACGCATCACGTCATATCGAGGCGAGGCAAAAGCGGCGCCCATCTCAATTGCACAGCAGGCGAGTCCCCACTGGTACACCCAGATGGAGTATTTGCGAGACATGTTCAGCAGCGTTGTCAGCGGCTTTGGCATTTTTCCGCTCTCGACCAGACCTAAGCCCATTTGAGAACCCCCTTGCGCCAGGCATACACAAGCCCCAGCAGCAGAACCCCGATGAAGATGAACATTTCGATCAGACCGAAATACCCGTAGGCCTCGAGTCGAGTCGCCCACGGAAAGATGAACACAGCTTCAACATCAAACATCACAAAGAGGAGCGCAAAGATGTAGTAGCGCACCTGGCTCTGAGACCACATCGTGCCAACGGGGTCAACACCAGATTCGTAGGTCTTGTATTTGCCTGCCTGCGGGCGGTTTGGGCGCAATGCCCACGAGATCAGCAGTAGAAGGCCAAACAGCAAAAAGCTGAGGCCAACGAAGATCCCGACGGTGAGATAGGAGCGTAGGAAGTCGCTAAGCGGATTCGCCATCGGCTGGGAGACTACTCAGGGTCGCGACCCGAGGCCAAAGCCAAGCGACCAAAAATTAAAAAAACCTTCGCGCTGGCTGCTGGCGAACGCCCAAAACCCGGCTTTCGAAGTAGATTCATAGAGCTAGTCGATTGAATACCGGGCAGCTTTCGGCACGTGTCGAAAAGCGCACAACAAGGGGTGGCCTCACACATGTCTGCAAATGAAATCCGATTTTCGGCGCCGGATATTGGCCAAGCAGAAGTTGAAGCCGCAGAGCGGGCCCTGCTGAGTGGGTGGATCACTACTGGCGAAGAGTGCAAGTCGCTCGAGGCGGAACTTGCTGAGTACCTCGGAGTTGAGCACGTCATTGCCATGTCCTCTTGTACCGCAGCGCTCGAGATTGCCTCGGCTCATCTCGGCTTACCCGAAGGCTCTCGCATCGGGGTACCAACGTGGACCTTCGTGTCGACTGCCATTGCACCATTTCACCGCGGCCTTCGCCCAGTACCACTTGATATCGAACAAGATACGTTCAACCTGTCACCCACTGCTTTAGCTGCAGCTCTTGAAGATGGGGGCCTAGATGCAGTGATCGGGGTGCACTTCTCGGGTACCCCGATGTCGAATCAGATTCACCAGCTTTGCGCCGATGCCGGAGTCCCCTTGATTGAGGATGCTGCTCATGCCCTCGGCGCACGAGACGATCGGGGCATGATCGGAGGGCGAGGAAACGCAGGCTGCTGTTTCTCGTTCTACGCCACAAAGAACCTCACCTCTGCAGAGGGCGGAGCACTAGCAACCGATGATGCAGATCTTGCAGCCTTCGCTCAATCATTCCGACTTCACGGCCTCAGCCGTGATGCTTGGGCGCGCTACACCCCCGGGGCAAAAACCGAGGGGTACGACATTTTGGGCGATGGACTCAAGGCCAACCTTCCCGATGTGCTCGCCGCAATTGCTCGCGCTCAGCTTGTTCGTTTCCCTGATCTGCAAGCGCGGCGGCGGGAGTTGGCACTGCAGTACCGCGAGTTGCTCGGTGCCATTGAAGGCCTACAGCTTGTGCCTAAAGAACTCCATGAGGGTGGAGCCGATCACCTGATGGTTGTTCTTCTTCCTGAGGGAGTCGATCGGGCACTTGTGCAAAAGCAGCTGTCGGCTGAGTCCATTGGATCAAGCGTGCATTTCAGACCGCTCCATACCTTCAACTGGTTTGCAGAAAATGGACTGACTTCTGGTCCAGGTGGGACTCCTGTTGCCGATACCTACGTTGAGCGAGCGCTCAGCCTGCCATTCCACACAATGCTCAACTCATCTGACGTAGAGCGGGTCTGTTCGGTGCTCAGCCAAGCGCTGAGAAATTAGGAGAGGGAGTCAATGTCGAAATGGCTCTCGATCCGCCTGATTGTTGATCGGATTTTAGGTGGAATCCTTGCCGTTCTGACGGCCCCCATAGTGGGGGTGTTGGCCGTTCTTGTGCGGCGCCATGACGGGGAATCACCCCTCATTACCGTCCCGAGGGTGGGAGTCAACGGGCGAATTTTTGGCATGTGGAAGATTCGCTCAATGAGAGTGGATACCGCGGATGGGCATGCATCAGGGTTGTCGCTGACAAGCACAAACGATCAGCGCATCACCCCGATTGGTGCTCGCATGCGTTCACTTCACCTTGACGAGTTGCCGCAGCTGTACAACGTGGCACGCGGCGAGATGTGCTTGCTCGGCCCACGGCCAGAGGCACCTGACTTCGTCGACCTTGACAACCCGGTTTGGCAGCAGGTGCTCACCTCGCCACCGGGGATTGCTGGCCCGACCCAACTCATCGTTGGTGATTGGGAGCGGAGCGAGATCGATAAGGACACAACCGGGGATGCGTATCAGCGGGTGGTTGTTCCCGTGAAACTCGCCATCGATCGCTGGTACCTCATGAATGCCTCTGTGCGGCTGGACCTGTTGGTCGTTACGAGCCTTTTGCGACACGTGCTCCCTGGCGGGGAATCCAAGCGGCTGCAAGAAGTCGTTGGTTCCTCAGTACCCGAATCTTCCGGTCCGATTCTGAGCCAACCCTGATGAGCGTGTTCCGCCTGCTGTGTATGTGCACGGCTAACCAGTGCCGCTCACCCATGGCAGAGGCACTTGCCGCCCACCAACTTCTGGAGCGGGGAGTTGACTCAGTGGTGGTTTCTTCGGGGATGCTCGAGGGTGGAAAGCCTGCAACCGCTGGCTCGGTCAACGCCATGCGAAATCGCAGCTTCGACATTTCCATGCATCAGAGCCAGCAGATCGACTCAGAGACCATCGGAGCAGCCGACCTGATTCTGACCATGGAGCGTCGTCACCTAACAGCCATCGCCGAACTTGATGTGGACGCTGTACAAAAGGCATTTCCCCTCAAGGAACTCGCTGAGCTGGCGCCGATCGTTGGATGGCGACCTGCGGAACTCTCGGTGACTGACTGGATCCGTCAGGCGAACGCCCTGCGAACACCGGGGGCAGTTTTATCTCGGGAGACACGCTTCGATGTGGCAGATCCGATGGGTGGTTCTAAGCGCAATTATGCAAAGGCGGCTGAAGAGATCAGCGAGCTTTTGGATACGGTGTTTCGGTTTCTGTTTCCTGTTCGTTGAGCAGCCTCGGGCAGCCCAGTATCTTTGCAAAGACAAAGACAGCAGACATTCCAAGAATGCAACAGGCCACCACTACGAGGATGAAACTCAGCAGCGAGTGGCGCTCATTTGAGGTTGGGTTCTGAATCAGCAGAACCAAGGCCACAACCCCGAGCGATGTGACCCCCACAACTCTCACCGGCTGCAGTAGGCCAAGACGCACCGGCACAGCTAGGTGCTCATTCAACCATTCGGGGATTCCGCTCGCGCTGCAGGTGTCTTCAAAGAGAAGGAGTCGGGTCGCCGTGGTGACCGCAGCAACGACAACCGCAAGAGCCAACCCGGCTAGAACATCACTTTGCCGATGCCAGCCCGACCCAAGCAGAGCAGCCATGTATCCAGCAGCGAGCAGAGCGGCCGCTGGAGCTAAGTAAACCCGGAGGTTGGCCTCACACGAAGCGACTGCAGCAAGAAGCACCGCAACTACGGCCGCCGCATGCCCGCTGGGAAAAGTATTGCGAGAGCTTGCATAAGCGAGGTCCACTAGTTCTGGTCGGATTAAGCCACCCTTGAGTAGCCGAGCTAGCAACAGGGTCAACGCCACCGACGCAAGTGCAAGCGCACCTGTTTTCCAGTTCCCGCGGCGAAGCGTATAGGCCGCTGTAGCGACGCAGCCCGCCACGACAGAGGGGACTGTGAAAAGGTGAACAAGAAAGGTTGCTGGGCGACGGGCGGCGAGGCGCGTGGCCTTTCGGCCCTCAAATGCGAGGTCGTCAAATCGCTGCCCGGGGGCTGTTTTCACGAAGAAGAAATACAGACCCAGAAGCAGAGCCGCAGCAATCGTTGCGAGCAGCAGCATCTGCAATGCCTGCCTACGTTGGGTCAGCATCGGTCAGTCAGAGCACGTCGCGCTCTGCAGCGCTCTCGGTGCTCTCAGTGCTCTCAGTGCCCTCAGTGCCCTCAGCGACTAGGGCCAGTGTCATGCGTCCAACCCATGTGCCGTTTGGTTCGTTCATCTCGACCCAGCCAAGCGACCGGTAAAATGACACAGCAGATGTGTTTGTGGGATGCACCGTGAGATGCATTGCAAGAAAACCTTGAGCAGTAGCTCGACGAGTTGCTTCAGCCATCAAAATCGCGCCAACACCCTGCCCTTGCGAAGCTGGGTCGACTGCAATGGCGAGGACGCCAAAGGACTTCCGAGGGACTGCATCAGGCTTCTCGGCCACGGGCGCTGCGGGCCGACGAAGCAACAGTCGAACTCCGAGCGTGATTCGCTTCCATCCAACTGCTCGCAGCAGTATCCCCGGGTGCCTCGCTACGCGTGAGACTAAGAACCATCGCTCAGCTTTGACGAAGCCAATAGTTGAGCCGCGGAATACCCCGCCAAATAAGAAACCCGTCACTCTTCCCGAACGTGTTGTCACTAGGGCAGTCAGATCGTGAGGCCCGGTGAGTTGCCAGTTGTAGCTACGCCGGACAGCTTCAACACCGAGTTCGCCTAGTACGCTCCCCGGAAATGCTTGGATGTGAAGCGCTGCAACTGCGGCAAGATCATCCGCTGTGGCGGTGCGAACAACGACCCCGCCTGTAGCGTCCTCACCCTGCACGTGTCCTCCCACAATCTCTCCCCGTCTTTTTCTGAGTTGGCCTTCCGAGCGAACTGCCTCAATGCCTCGAAGCTCAATGCCTAGAAGAGAGTCAGTCGGCCTAGAAGGGAGCCAGTCAGGGAACTGCAACACCTGGCAACAGCAAGGATAACTCTTCCTCCCAGCGATTCCTGACCTGAGGCCACGAGGACTTCTCTGCAAGCTCCCGCGCGGCAGCAGAAGTTGCCGAATAAGTAGCAGAGTCCGCTAGGAGTTGGCACACCGCTTGAGCCATTGCCTCGTCATCGCCAGCTTCTACAAGAAGCCCATCATGGCCATCGGTGATCAAATCAGGAATCCCTCCGACGGCAGTAGCCACCGGAACAAGGCCAGAGGCGCAGGCTTCGAGCAGGCTCACGGGCATGTTGTCAACAACATTTGTATTGAGGAAGATGTCGTTCTCTGCGAAGGCCCGGCGCTTGGCATCGGCGAGCATGTACCCGGGGAACTGAATCTGCCCATCAACCCCAAGGCGGCGAGCCTCAGCACGGGTAGCTTCAAGCAGACCATGGTCGGCTCCCCCCATGGTCATCATGGCATCCGGAAATTTCTCTACGACTCGTGCAAAAACTCTCACGGCCATGGTGGGGTCATAATGCTCGTGAAAGGTCCTCATCCACAAGAGGTTGGGGCGAGCTTCGCGCCTCGGAGAGTATTCATAGTTCTCGATCGCAAGCACATTCGGAATCACCCTGACGTCTACTCCCCAATCGCGAAACGTAGCTGCCAGAAACTCAGATGGTGCAAGCACAAGATCGGCCCGACCAAAGACTTTTTCCACCCAGTTCCGACGCTCGGGGCCGAACACGGGAAGGTTGCCGCCGTGCAGAAAAAGCACCATTCGCTTGCCGGTGAGCTCACCCAATCGAGTCGCAAACTCGGCGATCCAAAAGGATCTGCCCGAAAATACGGCGATGACCAAAATATCTACACGCCGCCAGAGCAGAAGGGCAAGGATCTGATGTGCTGTTCTGAGTGCCGGGTTCTTGATTGAAGATGCTCGCCGAATGCGGTAGCCCGACTCCTGAAACAAGCGGCCGAGGGTCTCGTTCTGACTCACGGGTTGCTCTTTTCGGCCACCTGAATGAATCCCAACGAAACCGATACGCGGACCAACGGCGGAGAATCTGTCGTCAAAACGATGACCAATTCGATATCTCACGAGGAGCCTTCCTGCGGTGTCAAAGAAGACACAACGAGTCGTTCCTTACCCCCAGATGTTCGGGGCACTGTGGGGACTTGCTCAACAATCAGTCGGATGGACGGCCCGAGCCGCTTGCGTAACTCACCAACCAAGAATTCCTCATCATGACTCGTAAACGAGGTATCAACCTCGAGTAGCACCGTGAGCTCCTCAAGGGAGTCTTGGCGCACCTGCGCTCGGCGCAGATTTGGCACCCTCTGAAACGCCAAGCTCATGGGTGCCGGCCCGACGGTTGCCCCCTCGGGTGTACGAACTACGTCATCGACTCGACCAATAATCTCGGCCACTCGGGGCAACCCGCGACCGCAGGCTGAACTTCCAATCTCGGCCGGTACCGCAAGGTCGCCAGTTCGGTAGCGAAGCAGTGGCATCCCCTTGTTGATCAGCCCAGTAGCGATAATTTCTCGCCCGACCCCAGAAGCTGTTTCAGCTAGTTCGACGATGCCGTACTCGGTGCTGATATGAAGCTCGCCGTGGTCACACTCAGAGATAAAGGCAACGAGCTCACCAAGGCTGTAGGCATTGGTCACTCTGCAACCAAAAGCTGTTTGGATATCTTCACGCACGGCCGGGGTCAGCGTCTCTGAGCTCACCAGAATCGCTGTGGGCCGCACCCGGCCTATATCGCCAGAGTCGATGAGACCACGAGCAATTCGATGCACTGCAGAGGTGTACCCCGCAATGACCTCTGGCTGAAAGCGCTCAAGCTGAGCTACATAGTCCGGCAGGGTGAGTGAGTTCAGGTGATACACCGAAAAATAGACTTGATTGAACGCAAGATTTCGGCGCCAATACGGCCCACCCACCTGCGATTCAGGGATGATCGGCTGACCATGAAATGACGCCATCCGTTGACCAAGTCTCACACCGGCCCAAGAGCGGCATCGAGCCTCGTAGGTTGCGTAATTGGCTCGGACTGCTTCGAGCGTTGCCCAGTACCTCACTGGGGTTCCAGTGGTGCCACCCGTGGTCTGAGCGATCAGCTTTGGCCGAGGCTCATCAGGCAAAAAACGGTCAGGGTCAGCTCGAACAATCTCTTTATCCAGAATCGGCAACTGAGACAGGTCTGCGACCGTGCGAATCTCAAGTGGACTGATGCCAAGCTCGCTAAACATGTCGCGGTAGTACGGCACTCTGGCCGCGCACCAGATCACCATCGAGCGAAGGCGCGACTCCTGATCAAGATCTAACTCTTCTTGAGACCACCACTGTCGAACATCAAGATCGAAGACCGCTCGCCGGAATGGTCCTCCGTGTCGACGGGGAAGTTCCTTGAGCCCGTAGCCGGTAGCAAAGGCATTTTGAACGGGTACCGGAGCGCGCTGGTACAGATCGGCAAGCTTCATTTTGATGCCCCTTTGTTTGCTACCGCAGTATCCCCCGCGCCCACCGAATCGATCTGCTCCAATTGCTCGAGCCAGTTTCCAACAAGTTGGTGCCAGCTTGCGTTTGCCTCGATCCAGTTCCGTCCAGCAGCGCCAAGGGCGGCGGCTTTTTCTGGCGAGGCAATCATCTCTCGCACGGCCTTTGCCAAATCTGCGCCATCGCCGGGTGCAGTCACGAGGCCTGCGCCTGCGGCGGCTACCAAGCGCGAACCCTCGTCATCTCCGCTATAGATAACGGGCAATCCACTCGACATCGTGGGCAGCATTTTGGCCGAGCGAATCGTTCGGTAGACATCGCCTTCGCGCACTGTTGCTAGGCCCGCTGTACAGGACCGAAGCATGCGCGCCACCTCTTGTGGGGGTACTGGATCAAGGAAGGTCACGTTACGGAGCCCCCTTGTTGAGGCAAGTTCCTGCAGGGATTCCTTTTCTGACCCGCCGCCCACGAGCACAAAGCGCACTGGCTCGTCCTTGAGTTCTTGGGCCGCGTCAAGCACGACCTCAAGACCATGGACATAGCCGTGAGTGCCTGCGTACAAGAACAGATACTCACCCGAGGCGCAACCAAGTTCGGCACGAACTGTCGGGTCTTCGGGTCCGGGTGAAAACATCTCGGTATCGGCACCATTTGGCAACCACGTCATCTGCTGTGTGGTCACCCCCTTCAGGAGCAGTGCATCACGAACCCCTTCAGTAACTGCTGTTACTGCATCTGCTTTACCGAGCATCGCCCGCTCAGCCCGTCGCAGGAGCGCAACGAGGGCGCCGTCGGGAATTGTGCCGATCTCTACGATGGAGTCCACCCAAAGATCGGCAACAATGATCACGACTCGTTGCCGACGCAACTTGGCGAACACCACTGCGGGCAACGCACCAAAAAGTGTGGGGTATTCAACAATGACCCAGTGGGACCTGTGCGCAGATCCAATTCCAAGAACGGACATCACCCCAAAAGATAAATAGTTCAGGATTCTTCCCAGTCCGCTGCCCATGGATGCCCAGACCCAGACCCGGCGCACCTTTGCACCGTTCTCGGATCGTGACTGCAGCGGCCGGTGAGACCATCCGGGAAAGATCTTGCCGATCGGGTAATTCGGCAGAGCGGTCACGACCTCGACGCTGTTTCCCCGGCTGACCAGGTCTGCCACGATCGAACCTAAACGCACCTGCGCGGCTCCTCGTTCAGGTGGGAAATACTGCGTAACTAGCGTAAAGCTGTTGCCCCCCTGCGACTTCCGATTCACTCGGACCCGCCTCGTGAGGCAGGGTCTAACAGCGTGACTCCCCACTGCCGCTCAAGCATCTCTCGCACCCGATCCTGAAAGGCTTCGAGTGTCATGGTGCCGGCATAGTCACGAGCAGCCACAGCCATGTCTGCCCAACGCTCGCGGTCGGTAATCAGCCCCAGAACCAGTTCGGCTAGACGTGCAGAATCCTCCGAAGAAAACACCAAGCCTCGGGTGCCCTCACCAGAGATCTCACCAGAAACAGGACTTTGCCCAAACACTGGAACAGTGGCGTGCACCATGCTTTCTAGAAGCACCTTGCCGTACCCCTCTTGACGCGTCGACAGAAGGTTGAGGTCTCCGCTAGCAAACGCCTCCATGACTTCACCATGACTCACAGACCCATGGAACGTCACGAACTCTGCGACTCCCAAGTCGCTAGCGAGTTTCTCTAACTCGCTACGACATGGTCCGTCTCCGTAGACATCAAGAGTAATTTCGGCTCCGCCCTTCACAATCGAAGGGAGCGAATGGATGATGGTCTGCTGGTTCTTGTTCGGAGTCAAGCGCCCCACGGTGACAAGGCGCCATGGGCCATCGGACTTTGGATCCCGGATGCGTTCGATCTTGGCATCAGAGAGAGGCCTTGCGCTCTCAATATCTGAGTTCGAAAACGACGGACTGAAAAAAGGTTCAAGGTGAGGAAGCGCAGGATTTTTTCCTGCGTAGACGCTCACCGGGCCACCGAAGAACTTGCTTCCGAGCAGTTTGCGCTGAAGCCGAAAGAACCGTGGTTCTCCCGCGTAGTCATGCCAGACACCGGCGTACATGGCGTATCTCAAGGCTCCCGCCCGCCAAGTAGAAAAAATCGCCACCAGACCGATATTGCACGGGCATCGCAGATGCACCGCGTCTACAGATCGCGCCACACGCCGAGTGGTCCGTGCCCAAGGGATGAGGTGCCCTAGAAGTCCGAACTTGGCAGCGCGGGTGTTACCGCCTGCTTTCTGGAGCGGTTCAAGGCTCAGATTTAATGACCTGTAGGGTCCGAACCCTGCCGGCGGCGGACCGGGGTCAAGAGGTGCGCAGATGACAACTTCATCAAAAAGCTCTGCCCAGCGGTCAAGTTGATTCACTACCGGCTCGAGCGCGCAGAGGCGGCCTTCGCTATCTCGATAATGCTGAGTGTCACCAATTACTGCAAGACGCATAACCCCCCTTACCAACAGAATCCGAAGCTAGACAAGCTGCTGCAAAAACCCCGAAGCACTGGAGTTGTCGCAGTCACGAACTCTCACAGCTTAGGGATGCGAGGCCCGTCCTCCACCATCTCGTCAGCAATCCGCAGCGAGGCTCGCACACGCTTGACGGTGGATGGCACATGCACAGCTTCACCTGCCACAAAGCCCATCCACTGCCGAGGCGAGGCACGGCGCTTCAGTTCATACGGGACGATTGCCTGTGACAAACCAATCATCAAGTCCTCTCGGACTTGCCTCTTTGAGTGATAGCGCTTGGTGTAATACACCATCGAAGGCAAAGGAAGCGGCGAGGTGCGATCACGGTGTCTGAAGCCATCTAGGGAACCGAAGGTGCGAAGGCCGCCCTCTTGAGCCTTGAGGTGCACCCGAATCGCATGCGGATTATGGATCACCAAACAGCCGCCGAGTTGAACTCGCAGGCCAAACTCTGCGTCACCGCGACGCTGCCGATCGAACTGCTGGTCAAAAAGGCCAAAGCGCTCAAACAGGCTTCGATGGCACATTCCGTTGCCAGAGTCCCACTGATCAGCAACACGAAAGAACGCGTAGTTCTCAGGGATAGGAGCGCCAATGACTGCCAAGGATGCGCCGGTAGAAAGATCGGCATCGTAACGATGCAGACCCTCAAGATGCTGCTCCAAAAAGTCTGGCCCGACTTCTGAGTCGTCGTCTACGAACGCAATCCACTCACCAGTTGCCTGCTCAACGGCTGCATTGCGGGCCAACCATTGGCCGCGTTCTACCTGAAAAATCACCTCAAGATTCAGGTCTGCGAACTCCTCATAAATAGCGTGATCGCGCTTGTCGACGTCGTTCTGATCCACCACCACTACCTGTTGAGCAGGGAGCGTCTGCTTGCGCAACTGTTCAAGTACAGGCCGCAACAACTCGTAGCGGCCGAGCGTGGGCAACACCACAGTGATCGTTGGGTTCTCTGGACTTGTCACGCTGTCTCGGGTGACGACCTGATCGGCGCTACCTGGACGTTTCGTTGCGCTCGTAGCAGCCGCCGAACTACGCAGCGCCGAGCGAACCTTCAGTGGCCGAAAGTGCGCCATCGATCTGCGAAGAGCGGCATACCGAACCCACTTGCGCCCAAAGACCCGGCGTAGAAACACAAAGCGGTCATGTTCACTCAGACGGTCTGACAGCGAGCCGCGACCGTTTACGAGGCGTGGCGTATGCATCACCACTGCTCCACGATCAATCATTCGGCGGCCTAGTTCAAGACCCGCCCCGGTAGTTCCTTCAAATGCAGCATCAAGCCCGCCGAGTGTTCGAAGAACGTCTGTCTTTACGAGGAGCGCCGAGAGCGTGAGCCGCCAAGAGACCGAATCGATCGATGCATCAGCATCCAATGCAAGGGGCCAAATCGGATGAATGTAATCGTGCTCTTCGGGCTCTCCGGCAAGCCCAAAACACAGCCCGGAGTGCCACGCATCAGCACGCTCTTGTACCAGTGCCGCAACGAGTTCCACATCTGGTTCACCGAGGAGCGGATCCCAAAACAGCAGCCAGTCGGCCTGGGTCGTTGCAATGAGATCTTCAATCTCTGCTGCAGCTCGCGGAATACTTGATGAGAGCGAGTTCACTGACCCGAGCGGCCAGTTCTGCTTCCACTTGCCCCAAACGAGCAGATCTACTGTTACAGCCACTGGCCCCCCGTGTTCAGTTCTTTTGTCTTGAACGTTTCTTGCTTGAACGTGCGCAGAAGAGAAACCCCCGGTGGCTCTGGCTTCGCTCTACTGTTACGACGGGTCCTGAGCACGAGGATTCTCAACTTACTCAGGATACGATACGCCGAGTTCTTTGATTCCCGTACTTGTTTAGAAACCTCAGTCTCTTGAATCGCTTCCCATGACCCCTGAGCACCCCACCACAACCCGGAACCGCTACCCCCGTGCTCAGTGCGCGGTATCGGTTGCGCTGTGCACGCTCAACGGCGAAAGGTGGATCGAGCAACTCCTTGACTCAATCGCCTCGCAGCAACGCCTGCCAGACGAAGTTGTCGTCCAAGATGATTGCTCTGACGACAACACGGTTGTGCTCATAGAGGAGTTTTCTCAGCATGCCCCCTTTGAAGTGCGCCTAGAGGTCAACGAAAACCGCCTTGGATCAACAGCAAATTTTGCTGCCGCCCTGACTCGATGCCGTGGTCGCTTTATCGCCCTCGCAGACCAAGATGACGTTTGGTACCCAAACAAACTGCAGCGACTTATTGACGAACTCGAGTTGGACCCAACGGTCACCATGGCGTTCTCTGACGCCGACTTGATCGGTCCCGAGGGTCAACCGCTTGGGCACCGACTGTGGGATACGCGCCTTGTAGGACGGACGCTGCGAAAGCGTGCGGTCGTACCTGAAGAACTCTTCGCTCGACGAGCACTCACAACTGGTTGCACCATGGCCGTTCGACGCCGGGCGGTCGCTGCATCGCTGCCATTTCCTGCGGCTCTCGACAATGAAGCTGCCCCCATGCGCCACGACCGATGGCTCTCTCTTGTTGCGGCCTCGGTCGGAACCGTTCGCGCACTTCCCGAATCTCTCCTTGGGTTTCGCGTTCACCCTGATCAAGAAACAGGGGTACTCGTTGGGGCGCAACTCCCCCGGGCGCTCGGGCGAGCAGCTACCGCCGTGTTGAGTGCTCCCGTCGACTACAGCAACCAAACTCACCTTGCACGAGCAGATCAACTCGAAGCGGCAGCGGAACGAGCTAACGAGATGGGTGACTTTGAAGAAGCCCACACGCTGACCGAAATTGCGAACCACCACCGAGCAAGAGTCCAAGGTGAAGGCTCTACTGCTGGTCGCCTTCGCAGCATCGTAGAGGGCGTTCGGGCCGGCGCCTACGGCTGGGACCGCCTTGGGCTTGTGGCAATCGCTGGCGACACTGTGCGATCGGTTCGCCCGGGGCGGCGCAGCAAACCGGATACCGGAATGAAGAATGGAAGCGACAGCCTCTGATGCTTCGAAAGATGAAGGTCATGATGGTGACCGACTCGCTTCAAGTGGGCGGCGCCGAACAAGTAGCAGTTGATATTGCTAACAGCTTGGACAGAGACACCCACGAGGTCTATTTCTGCGCGACTCGCTGCGATGGGCTTCTTCGTTCAAGCCTAAAATCTGACGTGGAAGTCATGGTGCTCGAGCGATCAGCGACTTGGGATCTCCTCAAACTGCTTGCCTTTGGGAAGTATGTCAGAAGCGAAGGAATCGACGTGTTGCACAGCCATGGGCGTGGGACAATGCGCTTCATTGCACTCTGCAAGGCACTCGGAATTATCAGCGCGCAGCACGTTTTTCATGATCACTTCGGCAGGATGCACCTTGACCGCAGCGCCGGTCGAGGACTCAAAATCCCACTACACCGAGGTGTCGATGCCTATATCGGCGTTGAGTCGAGGCTCTGCCGCTGGGCAATCGACACTGTTGGCCTACCTGCAGCCAAAGTCAGTCTCGTTCGAAGTGGCGTTGATCTTGAACGCTTCTCTACAGCAAGCCCGATTGACCTGAGGGAAGAATTTGATCTTGGTGAGGGCAATCTTGTGCTCCTCATGGTGGCCAACTTTCGGCCGCAGAAGGATCACCCCACTTTGTTCCAGGCAATCGCAGAACTCAGCAAGGCTCAACAAGAGAGTCTGCGCCTTGTGGTCTGCGGAAGCACAACCGCAGACCCCGCATACTTTGAGGGCTGTATGGAAATGCTTGAGCGACTCAAGATTCACCATCTGGTGCGAACCATCGGCGTTCGAAACGACGCACCAGCGCTCATGGCGGGTGCCGATGCTGGAGTGTTTTCTTCTAAGAATGAGTCCGGGCCGCTCGTCTTATTGGAATATATGGCGAGCAAACTTCCCTTTGTTGCAACCGAAACGGGCGAGATTGCGCACGCCGTCAAAGACGCAGGGGTAGGCATTTTGACCGAACCCCGCGACTACCTCGCCTTAGCCGACGGCCTTGCGGCTCTCTTAGAGATGACCCCTGAGCAGCGTGCAGAAATGGGAGAACGAGGAAGGCAACTCGTCATAACCGAGTTTGAGCAACATGTTGTCGTTCGTCAGGTTGAAGCCATCTACGCTCAACTCCTTCGAATATGCGTCCCGAGCGATGCTGCAAACACACAGGCTTCATAAGCAGGTAATTTTGCTTGCGCGGTTCTTGTGCCATTCCCGGCATACTTACTGTTGACTCTTGTGAGCGATATCGCTGATCAGTAGGGGGAAGTAACACAGATGGAACCAATGCAGGAGCGGACCGAGACCAATATTGGCGAGTACATCGCGGTATTGCGGCGGCGCTGGATGGTTATTGCCGGAACCATGATTCTGGTGATTGCAATCGTTGCAGCCCTAGATTTCTCGAAGACTCCGATCTACGAGGCCTCCTCCCAACTACTTCTGCAGCCCAAACAGTCGGAATCAATCTTCTCTCCCGCGCAGTCCTCGGTTGACCCGACTCGAGCCGTGCAGAACGAACTCAAGATCATTAATTCTCTGGCCGTGCGCACTGCTGTGGCGAAGGCATACGGAGAGAAGATCTCAATTTCTGCAGTCTCCGGTGGTG
>WLJI01000035.1 GCA_009701845.1 Actinomycetota bacterium | reverse complement strand
GGACTCGCGGCCAGTAAGCCGACTCGTCGCTGCTGTTGTGCCGCCCCATAGCAAGAACAGCCCAACCACCGGCCCAAGCAGCGCCGCTGCAGTAGTCAACACAACCGAACGACTACTCGCATAGAGCACAGCCCCAGCCACTGGCGCCGAGGCAACAAGCAATACCAAGAGCCCAAGACTCAGCATCAGACCCGCCAAACAACCTTGGCCTGTATCGCCAGCCGCAAGCGGATTTGGGCTTTCGGGCACCGCAACGGGTGCAAGCGCAGCGCTACCCACAGAGACTCCTGCTGCCCCCATCAGTGATCCCGCTGCAAGAATCCAGGCTGCTGGCAGCCACTTCCACCCTCCGCTCATGGCCGCCAAACCAACAGGCAACAACAACGCCGGGAGCGCCATCACCAAAAGCGAAGACAACGCTTTTGCCCGTGCAAGTACCCGGGCGTCTGCACCAGCTTGGATCTCCATCCACAGTGCCGGCCCATCAACACCAAAGCTGTTGTTGCCATCAAAGAGCACTGCAAAGAACAACAGACCCCCCATCATGACCGTCCGAGGATCGCCGATTTCTCCGTCAAGAAGGGGACCAACTACAAAGATTCCAGCCCCAATGGCAAGGGCCGTGATCGTATTGACAGCCTGCCTTGGTGTGCGGAACTTTGTGCGTATGGTCCTAGCCGCAATGGCCCCTACAGCGCTGTTTGGCAGAGCAGAGTAGATACCAGAACGCAACCCTTGAAACCCAGTGCGCATCTTGCGACCGCCGCTCCCCGGCCGGGGCGAGCTCAGCGCCAACCGTTCGGTGCTGACCATATTGAGCCAGACCAACAGCGGCAACCAACTCAGCCCGAAGAACAAATGCACAGCCGCCTGCGCGGGCTCTGCGCTGCTCACTCCGGCGAGCGCTAACTGACCAGGTGGAGTCCACTTCGCAATATCGGCAAGTTGCGTCCAGCGCTGCGATGTCCAACTTGCAAGCTGCCGGCTCAGCACTTGAACTATGAACCAGACCAGCAGTGCCGAGATAGTTGCAAGGGCCTGAGCAACTTGTCGGAACCTGCCAGTAGTCCAAGCCCCTAAAAGGTTGGCCATCGTTCGACTAAAGAGCAGAAGTGTGAACAGCCAGCCAAGAATGGCAAGACCCAAAATCAGGAGTCCAAGCGCACTGGTACCCGACCAGCCCACGGCAATTCCCGCTGCTGCCAACAGTGCAAGCAGTGTTGGTGGTCCGACTACTGCGCTGACAAGCAGCCCTGTGCCGAGCTGAGACCTTGTGAGTGGCTCGGCGGCAAGATGTCGTGCATCGATCGTTGATTCAACGCCGGCTGCAGAGGACAACAGTCCCATCGCAACCACGGTGGCGGGCAGCAGCACGATCAGAATCTGATCTGCGCTAGCTGAGCGCTGACCGAGCGTTGCAAGAACCCCAAAAGCCGACAACCCAAACACAATTGACAGGAGCAGTGATAAGCCAATTTGGACTCGCTGCTGAGCACTCCCCTTTACTGCTGCTCTCAGCAGCGCCCACTTCAGGCGGGCAAGCGCCCGAGCAGCATTGATCACGGGGCGGTGTTATCGAGCCAGCTCAGGCTCGCTGGATCTACGGGGCTTGCACCGATCATTGAAATAAACGCGTCTTCAAGGCGGCCACCACCGCGAAGTTCCTCAATGGGACCAACGGCGAGCAGTTCACCCTGGGCCATAACGGCAACGAAGTCACACATCCGGTCGACAAGGTCCATCGCATGCGAAGAGAACACCACCGTTCCACCCGCTGCCCGATAGCGATCCAGCATGGTGCGGACTGCTACTGCAGAAACGGGGTCAACGCCTTCGAAGGGCTCGTCGAGCAACAGCACCGCTGGCCGATGCAGGAGAGCCGCAGCAATAGCCGTCTTCTTGCGCATTCCATGGCTGTAGCCACCAATCTGCTCATCGGCTGAACCTGTCAGATCCATCACGGTGAGCAGCTCCTCAGACCGCAGAGCCACCTCTGCCCGGTCGATTCCGCGCAGCTCGCCAAGATGCTGCAGAAGTTCGCGAGCCGAGAGTCGGTCAAAAAGGTTCAGCGGGTCGGGCACGACCCCAAGCAACCGGCGCACCGCCACAGGATCAGTCCAAGTCTCGTGGCCTGCCACCCAGACTTGCCCTGAGTCGGGCCGCAACAAACCAGCAGTCATTCGCAAAGTCGTGGTTTTGCCAGATCCATTTGGCCCGAGCAGGCCACAGAAACTGCCAGCGGGAATGTCTAGGTCGAGTGACTTCACAGCAACGTGAGAGCCAAATTGTTTGCTCAGCCCTCGAGCAACAATTGCAGGCCATCCGGCAACTGGTTGAGCTACTGCATCAGACTTTCCCACGTCAGTACATTGACTCAGGCAACGGTGACTGCACCCTGATCGGCACCACGGGCGAGCGTTGCATACTTGGCAATCACACCCTTGGTGTAGCGAGGCTCGGGGGCCTTGAAGTTTGAGCGACGAACAGCAAGGGTTTCTTCATCGACTAAGAGGTCAATGGTGTGCTTGCGCACGTCGATGCGAATCATGTCGCCCTCTGCTACGAGTGCGATGGGTCCGCCAAGGACTGCCTCGGGTGCAACGTGGCCGATACAAAAACCATGAGTACCTCCAGAGAAGCGGCCATCAGTAATGAGCGCCGCGTCGCCGCCGCGTCCAGCACCTTTCATCGCACCGGTGATCGCGAGCATCTCACGCATACCGGGGCCTCCCTTGGGGCCTTCAAAGCGAATCACCACCACATCGCCAGCGTTGATCTTGCCGGCCAGAACGGCCTCCATGGCAAACTCTTCGCCCTCGAACACGCGAGCAGGACCCTCGAATTCGTCAAAGTCGATCCCTGCAACCTTGACCACCGATCCCTTCGGGGCGAGGCTGCCAGTGAGTACAGCGATTCCACCGAGGTCGTGAATGGGTCTCGACAGGGGGTGAATGACTTCCCCGTCTGGGGCTGGGGGTTTGATCAACGCAAGATTCTCGGCCACGGTCTTGCCCGTCACGGTGATCTCATCGCCGTGCAACAGCCCCGCCTCGAGCAGCATGGCCATCACTACGGGGACTCCACCAACACGATCAACATCAAGCATGTGGTACTGACCGTGAGGCTTGGTGTCGGCAAGATGCGGAACCTTGGCTGCGATCTTGTTGAACGCGTCGAGCTGCAGGTCGACCTCTGCCTCATGCGCAATCGCCAAAAGATGCAGCACTGCATTGGTTGAGCCGCCAAGCGCCATGACCACTGCGATCGCGTTTTCAAACGCTGCTTTCGTCAAGATGTCACGCGGACGAATGTTGAGCTTGCAGAGATTCAACACTGCTACCCCAGAGGCGTATGCGTAGTCATCACGCCTGCGATCAACTGCAGGAGCCGAGGCCGAACCGGGCAGTGACAGACCCAAAGCCTCACCTACAGAGGCCATTGTGTTGGCAGTAAACATGCCCGCGCAGGCTCCAATAGTTGGGCAGGCATTGCGCTCTATATGATCAAGTTCCTCGGCGTCGATGGCTCCTGTGGCATACGCACCCACGGCTTCAAAGACCGAGACGATGTCGAGCACGTTTCCGTTGTAGTTGCCGGGGAGTTTTGACCCACCGTATAAGAACACGGACGGCAGATTGAGCCGAGCAGAGGCCATCATCATGCCGGGCAGGGACTTATCGCAACCAGCAAAGGTGACCATTGCGTCGAAACGTTCTGCGTGCATCACGGTCTCTACCGAGTCGGCAATAACTTCTCTGGAAACCAACGAGGCTCGCATGCCCTCGTGACCCATCGAGATGCCGTCAGAGACTGCAATCGTGTTGAACTCAATCGGGTAGCCGCCGGCATAGCGGACCCCTTCTTTTGCTCGTTTGGCCAGATCAGCAAGAGGCATATTGCATGGGGTGACCTCGTTCCAGGATGAGACCACACCAATTTGTGGCTTATCCCAGTCATCATCAGTCATGCCAGTAGCGCGCAGCATGGCGCGAGCCGGGGCACGGCTAGGAAAGTCAGTGACCTCATGCGAGCGGGTCTTCATATCGGGTAGATCGGTCATAGCAACAATCTAGGCTTTTACGAGCCGGGTACTGCTACGCGAACGCAGGCAGTCTTTTCGACCGTCACTCTTGCACCATCAGTGCGCAACTCGGCCACGATGCATCGCTCAGTGAAACCAGCCCACCAACCCGAAGGCTGAAACCGCATAAACGACAAGTCAGCAGCAGCCTTGACGTTGACAAAACCGGGTTCGTCTCGAACCCTCACTGCAAGCGAACCCGGGCGCTTGACCCCCGCGTTGAAGGCCAAGAAGTCATCGGGCGAGGCGCCCTGAAGAAGCGTTTCGATTCTGGCGGCCTGAGCCTGAGTAGCGCTGTCTGCTGCTCGTTCTCCAGCCCACTTTCCAACCCCGATCGCCAACACGATCAAGATGACTCCAGCAACGCAGACAACAATGGCTCGATGCTCGCGCAGGATCTGCAGCAAAGTCTGAAACTTTTTGGGCGGAACCTCGGGTTCGAGACTTCGACCAGAGAGCAGCGCCGGGTTGAGCGATGGCTGATTACGCCCAGCGGGCCCCTTCGGCGGGCGTACAACCCGTGGGACTTCGGGGTCGGGAGTCAGTGCCATTACGGAGTCAGTGCCATTGCGGGGTCAGTGTCATTGCGGAGTCAGTGCCATTACGGAGTCAGTGTCATTGGGGAATCAGGGCCATGCCTTGTCGGCGAAGCTGTCACGCAACTGATACTTGAGCACCTTGCGGAGGGTCTCATTGCGAGGCAACGAATCAACAACCTCTAATTGTTCAGGGGTCTTGAACCGAGTCAGGCCCTGCTCGGAGAGGTACGAGACCATTTCTTCAAAGGTGATGACATCTCCCTCGGCTGGCCGCTCAACAACGGCACAGACTCGCTCACCGCGCTCACGGTCAGGCAAACCAATCACGGCCACGTCGCCCACCCCGGGGTGCGCATAGAGCAAATCCTCGATCTCTTTCGCAGAGATGTTCTCGCCCTTACGAATGATGATGTCTTTGATTCGGCCGGTGAGTACCACATGACCATCGGGGCGAAGATGCCCGATGTCGCCGGTACGGAAGTAGCCGTTCTCATCAAAAGCCTGCTCGGTAAGTTCGGGGTTGGTATAGCCCTTGGCAACCATTGGCCCTTTGACTCGCACCTCGCCATCCACTCCTGCGGTGGCCAAGCTTCCATCCTCTGCGACGATGCGAACATCGGCACCCGTTACTGGCTTGCCAGTGGTGTGAGAGAGCTGATCATCAGAGTCGGTTGGTGAGCCTTGGGTGATCATGGGAATCTCTGTCATTCCATACCCGTGGCAAACCTTGATGCCCATCTCATCAAGAACTTCTCGATAAATCTCTGGCGGCATGGGTGCGCCACCCCCAGAGAGCGCTCGAAGCGCCGGCATGACTTTGGTCTCTGGCTGCTTACGCTGCTCTGCTAGGAACATCTGGTAAAACGCCGTACTGCCACCGGCCATGGTCACGCCATTTTTTGCATAGGTAGCCACCGCATCGACAGGATTGAACGCCTCGATGAGCACTGCAGACATGCCACTGATGAGCATCATCACTAGGTAGTCGGGGCCAGCAATATGTGCGAAAGGGAAGGCCATCGAGCCAACGTCGTCAGCAGTCATCTGAAGTGCATCGGCAAGGCCTTGGCCTCCAGCGATCAACGTTGCGTCAGTATGCAAAACGCCCTTGGGGTCAGAGGTGGTGCCCGAGGTGGAATAGATCCAACGGATTGGTTCTTCACCTTCGGCAAACTCGGGAACGGGACCCAGATCTGAAGGATCGCCAGCCGGGAGCGAATCTAAGCTGAGTACCACGGGGGGTGGGCTCATCTCAGCAGCAAGTGCGTTCGCCATGGCGGTGAAATCAAATCCCTTCCAGACGCTCGGCACGATGCAGAACTCGGCCTGGGTGTGACGCATCACGAAACCAAGCTCTTTCTCTCGGTACAAATGAAGAACCGGGCTCTGAACAGCGTCAAGACGAGCGAGCGCTGCAGAAGCAACAATGGCGGGTATGCAGGTTGGCAACTGCCAGGTGACCCGCGTCTGCGAAGTGACCCCAAGTCCGGCAAGGCCAGCAGCGCAAACTTCTGCGGCATCTCGAAACTCGCCGAAGGTCATGCGAGTGTCATCTTCGGTTACAAAGATGACGGCATCGGGAGTCTGTGCTGCGCGCTGCTCAATGAGTTGCCAGATTGTGGACATAGCTTGACTCTAACCAACTCCCCTACTGAGGCGCTACGTCGCAGTTCACTGCCGCCCAGCTTGCTAGCGACTCGTACGCCGCAACGACTTGTGGCTCAGTCAAGATGGCTTGAACCTGCGCTTGGTTGCTAGCAGCGCCCGAGTTCAGCGAAGAGATGCGCGTCCATACATCGTTGAGCGTTGCTGCAGCGGGAACCACTTCATCTGGGGCAATGGTTTCGATGTAGCTGAACGTGGAGTTGAACGCAATCAACAACTGCGTCAAACCAGACGGGCTCGTGACGAGATTCGTGGTGTCAAGATCCCCTGTGAGCAGTGGCTGAAAGGCCTCGCCTGTGAGGATGACGCAGAGGTCCGTCTCGGTCTGGATCGCAGCGATTTCTTTGAGTAATGCGTTGGCATCGTCGCTCAGCCCCGAACCGTCGTACTGGGTGCTCGGCGGAAAGGTAGGAGGGACCCCAGGCACGGTTACGTCTGCGATGTCTTCGTTCAGTTCTTCGGTATTTTCTGAGCGGGGCGTGCTGCACCCAGCGATCACTGCAACGCAAAGAAACAGCAGCATCGCCGCTGATAACACTGGCAGCCTTGTCGCCTTGGAGTGCATGTGATTACTCCTTCGCTGTGGTTGGAATCCGTTCGGTGAGCAAGCCGGTAACTACCTTGCCGTCGGCTTGGCCCTGAGTTGCTTTCATGACCTTACCCACAAAGAATCCCGAAATTTTGGGGTCGCCCTCGCAGAACCTTTGCCACTGCTCAGGGTTCTCTGCAATGAGTTGATCAACCACTGCATCGAGTTCTCCAGAATCCATGGCCTTGAAACCGTGGGTATCTGCAATTGCTGCAGGATCGCCCCCAAGCTGCACGAGTTCTGCAAGCACCGTCTTTGTCTGAGTGGAACTCAAGGTGCCTTGTGCATCCATGTTGGTGAGCTTGGCAAACATCTCAGGGTCAAGCTCCACTGCCTTGGGATCAGACAGATTGTGCTCGGCATGAGTAATGGTTCGGCTGGGATCGGCGCCAAAACTCAGCGCTGCAAGACACAGGTCATCTAGACCACGCTCAACAATGAGTGCAGCTTGGGCAATCTCGGCTCCGGACTGCTCGCAGAGGCGATGCCGACGAGCTGCCGGAAGAATCGGAAGGTCTGCGCGAACTCGGTCGATCCACTCTTGCGATGGCGACAGGTCAACAAGGTCAGGCTCGGGGAAGTAGCGGTAGTCGTCGGCTTGCTCTTTGGAGCGCAGCTTGAGCGTACGGCCCTCGTCCTCATTCCAGTGACGCGTCTGCTGTTCGATGCGCTCGCCCGCAAGGATCATGTCGATCTGGCGCTCAGCCTCGTAATCCACTGCTCGTCCCAGGCTTCGTAGCGAGTTGATGTTCTTAATCTCGCATCGAGTACCCAACTCGGCATCACCGTGTCTGCGAACGGAGACGTTGCAATCCACGCGGAGTGAGCCCTCTTCCATCTTGCCGTCCGAGGCTCCAACAGCTACCAGAATCGCTCGCAGTTCCGACACATACGCTCGGGCTTCATCCCCCGAACGCAGGTCTGGGCGACCCACAATCTCTAGCAGGGGAACTCCGGCCCGGTTGTAGTCCACGAGCGAGTAGGTGGCATCGTGAATACGCCCGCCTCCACCGACATGAGTTGACTTGCCGGTGTCTTCTTCTAGGTGCGCTCGCTCAATGCCAATGACCTTGCCGCTGGGCAACTCCAGCCAACCTTCGCCGTTGATCGGAAGGTCAAACTGCGAGATCTGATAGTTCGTTGGCTGATCCGGATAGAAATAATTTTTGCGAGAAAACACCGAGCGGTCAATCGTGCAATTCAGGGCCAAACCAACGCGGATCGCTAACTCAACGGCCTGTTCATTCAGAACCGGCAGGGAGCCTGGTAGGCCGAGTGTGAGCGGATCAATATTGGTGTTCGGCTCGCCGCCAAACTCATTTGGTGCAGCACAGAACAACTTGGTGCGCGTGGCCAACTCGGTGTGAACCTCTAGGCCAATCACAATCTCCCAGACATCAAGATCAATACTCATGCCAAACTCCCTTCAAGGACTGCTGCCACCCGAAACATGGCCACTTCGCCAAGTGCAGGAGCAAGCACCTGTGCTCCCACAGGCATGCCATCGTCACCGAGCCCGTACGGAACTGACATAGCAGGATGGCCTGCCAGATTGGTTGCGATGGTGCAGACATCGTTGAGATACATCGACATCGGGTCGGCCGTCTTGTCGCCAAAGGCGAAAGCAGTGGTTGGCGAAGTAGGGGACAACAGCGCGTCGAAGCGCTCATATGCCTGATCAAAGTCTCGCCGGATCAGTGTGCGCACTTTCAGTGCCGTGCCATAAAAAGCGTCGTAGTACCCAGCAGAGAGCGCATACGTGCCCAGCATGATTCGCCGCTTCACCTCATCGCCAAAACCTGCAGTGCGGGTGAGTTCCATCATCTCTCCCGTTGTCGGCGCGTCTACCCGTAGGCCATATCGCACGCCGTCATAGCGAGACAGGTTCGAAGATGCCTCGGCTGGTGCAACCAAGTAGTACGCAGAGAGCCCGTAGGTCACAGCGGGCACGGAGACTTCCTCGACCTCTGCGCCTGCTGCGGCCAGAGCCTCTGCAGCGGCTCGGATTCGTAAGGCCACATCAGGGGCAATGCCCTCGCCCATCATCTCGGTGATCAGGCCGATTCGCATACCAGCAACACCATCAGACAAGTGCTCGGAGACTGCGGGGAAGGCTTGGGGGATTGAGGTTGAATCCGCTGGATCATGTCCACCGATGACCTCGCATACCAGTGCCGCCTCGGCCACTGAATTTGCAAAGGGCCCGACCTGATCAAGGGAAGACCCAAATGCCACCAAGCCAAGCCGAGACACCGTCCCGTAGGTTGGCTTCACTCCAACAACTCCGCACAAAGCAGCCGGTTGCCGAATCGAACCACCCGTGTCCGAGCCGAGCGAGATCGGCGCAAACCCAGCTGCAACTGCTGCAGCCGAGCCGCCCGAGGAACCGCCGGGAACTCGTCCGAGATCATGCGGATTGCGGGTCGGGCCAAACGCAGAATTCTCCGTGGATGAGCCCATGGCGAACTCATCCATATTGGTCTTACCCACCATGATCGCCCCTGCAGCAGCGAGGCGTGTGACCACCGTTGCGTCATAGGGTGGGACCCAGCCTTCGAGGATCTTCGAAGAACATGTCGTTGCAACTCCACGAGTGCAAAGGTTGTCCTTGATAGCTACGGGTACCCCAGCTAGCGGTCCGGGGTCTTCGCCTTGGGCTACGAGCTGGTCCACAGCCGTTGCAGCTGCGAGCGCATGCTCTGTAGTGACCAAGTTGAAAGCATGAACCTCTGTTTCACGCTGGCCGATGACCTCGAGGTGTTCCTTGACTACCTCGAGCGCAGATCGTTCACCCGATCGAACGGAGGCTGCGATAGTGAGTGCGGCTGCACCGGCTGCGGATGACTCTTGTGGAGCTGTCATTCTGATTCTCCAAGCACTGGCGGGACACGAAAGAACCCGTCTTCGGCAGCGGGCGCAACGGCGAGCACCTCGTCCCGGTTCAGAATCGGTCCGGGGATGTCTTCTCGGAACACATTCGCAAGCGGAATCGGTCGAGCCATGGGCTCAACGCCCTCGAGGTCTAAAAGGTCAAGGTCTGCAGCGTGCTCCAACACATCAGCCAACTGCGAGGTGAACCTTGTGAGTTCTTCTTCAGTGAGGCGAAGGCGCGCAAGCTTGGCAACTTTTGCAACCTCTTCGGTGGTGATTCGCGCTCCGTCAGTGCGATCAGGTGATGTGAGCTCAGTCATAGAGCCCCGACTCTACTGTTCCCGGCACACCTTCTCAGAAGCGACGCCCTTGCTTGCACAATCCTGGGGACGACCCAAGACCGCGTCGACTGCAGGTGCTACTACTGCGGGCTGACCCGCCGCACAAACTTCAGCGACTCGTCAATAATCATCTCTTTGTCGTAGTCCAAGGTGGCAACGTGGTAGCTGCGGTCGCAACTGACACGCTCAACTGGGCCTCCGTAAACCTCGGCTAGGTAGTCAGAGTCGGTTGGAGGCACCACGTGGTCTTGCGGAGAGGTGAACAACAACAAGGGGCAACGCACGTTCGGCAGGGCCGACTGAGTGTGAATTGCTGCATCAAACATCGACAGCAGCGGCTTGAGCGGTGTGTCGGCATACGCCGACTCGGGTGAGTTCGGGTCCGCAACATCAGAGCCAATACCAGTCATGACGATGTCTCCGGCCTCCACCATCGAAGCAACAAAGTCCCGCACCTCGGGAGCTGCCTGAGTTGCAGGATTGACGCAGATAATTCCGGCAATCTCTGGATGCTGAGTTGCCAGCCACAAGGTGAGTGAACCACCCATGGACAGTCCAGCTACGACGACCGACTTGGTTCTTGAAGCGAGAGATTGATACGCAGCCTCTGCATCTGCGGACCAGTCCTCCCATGTGGTGTCCAACATGTCTTCGACTGCCGTGCCGTGCCCACTCAGCAACGGTTGCTCAACTGTGTACCCAGCGTCGACAAATCCTTGCGCTAGTGGTCGCATGGACTGTGGGTTGCCAGTAAACCCATGGAGCACCAGAACTCCGGTAGACCCACCCTCGGCGCTCATTGGCTCGGCTCCAGCAATAACTTGACTCATGACAACTCCGCTCGCTCGGTTTGCCTGCACTTTAGGCCCGCTCCGCCACTAGTGTCCCTCTCGGAGTGTTCAGTTCAGCTTTTCGATACCCAAGGGTTTCACCTGACGCACTCACACCGGGCCTGATTCCCACGATGAATATCCGCCACTAAGCGAGGTACCAGAAAATGACTAAGTACGTCTTCCTGACGGAAGAATGGATTGAACAAGCAAAGGCAATTCGTGAGGAGTCTGACGTAGACGCCACTCCCCCAGCGCACGTGATGCGGATGAACCAGATCATCACTGAGGTGCCTTTCGGCGACGGCGAGATCAAAGCCCATCTCGATACCTCCGAGGGTGAGCTAAAGATGGATCTTGGACACCTTGAGAACCCGGACCTGACGGTCACCTTGGATTACGCAACTGCGAAGGCAATTCTTGTTGAGGGCAACCCACAGGTTGGAATGCAGGCCTTCATGGCCGGCAAAATCAAAGTAGACGGTGACATCACCAAGTTGATGGCCATGCAAGCTGGGGCCGCTGACCCAAGCGCCGCCGCAGTCGCAGCGGCAATCCAAGAGATGACCGAGTAGCAACCACAGCGGTTGAGCGAGGTTGGCGCCGCGTTCGTGGCGTCAACCGTTCTACCTCGTTGGGGCGGCCGCTTCATCGCAGAGGCTGGGGAACACCACGTCCAGCAGACCACCCCAACGAGACGAACGGTTGGGACGTTGCAAAAGTAGGTTCCCCAACACGGAGAGTGGTGGATGCTGAGGTTTCTGAACCTGCTTCGTTGCTCGAGCTTGCTAGGGCTAGGCCTCTAGGGCGCTACTTCTTGGGCCATTACTTCTTGGTAAAGATGCGCACCGCTGTGCCGCGTGGAACCAACTCGCCTGGTATCGGATCGGTCTGCAGAACCAGACCAGACGGCGGCCCTTCAATACCCGAAACCGTTAACCCCAGGGTTTCAAGTTGAGCTGCCGCTTGACTGCCAGAGAGGGTTCGGACATCCGGCACAGCAATCGGCTGTGGCCCCTTCGACATGCCTAGCGTGAGTGTGTACCCCCGCGGCACCTCGGTGCCGGGTTCTTTATTCGAAGAGATGATGTAGCCCGGTGGCGCAGTCTCTGAGAACTCCTCATTTACTGCAGCTTCAAGCTGAACTGCAGCAAGCGCAGCTCGTGCCTGATCAACCGTTGAACCCACAAGACCCTCTGGCACCACTCGCGGCGCTGGGCCATCTGACACTGCAAGGTCCAACACCGTGCCTTTAGGAACCTCTCCTTGAGCATTCACTGGTTCTTGGCCAGGCGCCGAGGTCGCGCTGATCACGGCGTCCTTCGCAACATCCTCGTTCAGAGAGCGTGTCACCGAACCCACAGCAAGGCCGGCCGCTTCGAGCTGAGTGCGAGCCTCTGCCTCGGGTAACCCCGCCACGGTCGGCAAGGGAGACAGCGTCGCTCCGAGCGAAACAGTGAGCTCAACAGTGGACCCCTCTGCAAGGGGTTTCTTTGGGGCTGGGCTTTGTGCCAGTACTTGCCCAGGAACAGTTCCATCTTGTCTATCCCTTGTGGTGGCATCAACGACGTAACCCAACTCTTTGGCTTGCTCCGTCGCCACGTCAATATTGAGACCAACCAAGTCTGGAACATCGTGAACTTCAACTCGAAGGAGGAACCACCATCCTGCGATGGCAAGAATCAGCGCTACGAGCAGAGCTGCAATCAGGGTTCGTTTGCCCGGCTTCTTAGGCCGAGTGCGAGCGTTAGGCGCAGCGCCCAAAGCGTCTTCCTCGCTAGCCGGAGCAGCGCTCGTGCGAGCTTCGGTTTGTGAAGCAGCAACGACAACTGCCCCAGCGGCGAAGGGAATCTGATCAGAGGAACGGCCATCTGAAGCCACTGGAAGAGCTGCAGCAAACTGCGGTTCCGGATCGGCGGCCAATCCCGAACTGGCAACGGCCCCTAGCGGAGAGCCCAGCGTTGCGGCCTCGCCAAATTCTTGTGCGGCGCCTAGCTGTTGGTCCTCGCTGACAACTAGGTCTGCCCCCAATTCCTGAATCAGACCAAGGCCACTGACTTGTCTCAATTCGGTGGTTTGTTCTGCTTCGCCCAGAGTTAGGACGATGGGAAGTGGCTCTGGCCGGGCGAGTTCCTCTGCCGCTGCCATGAGCGCAATCTCAAACTCAGCCGCCTCTGGCCGATCACTTGGATCGAGGCGACCGGCACGTTCGAGAACCGATCGCAATCCACCCAGTGATGCATCTAACTCCAGATCAGACTGGGTGCGCAGCGCAAGAGTTGACGCAGTGGTCTCTCCCATCAGTGGCACCCGACCTGTGACGCACTCAACAAGTAGCAGTGTTAGCGAGTACACATCGGATCGGCCGTCGAGTCGACGCCCCAATGCCTGTTCCGGGGAGGCATACCGAGTGCTGCCAGCCATCGATCCACTTGGCTCAGTCCATGAGGCCTCGGCAAGTGCCCGAGCTAGGCCGAAATCTGCGAGTCGGAGCCGGCCTTCTTCATCGAAGAGCAAGTTGCCGGGCTTCACGTCGCGGTGAACAAGACCGCGCAGGTGCGCATGAGCTAGAGCTCGAGCTGTTTGAAGGCCGACGACCAGAGTTTGAGACTGACTCAGCAGTCCGCGCTGATCGAGCATGGACCTCAGGCTGCCGCCACCTAGGTACTCGGTGACCAAATAGGGAACCAGCACACCCTGCGAGGTGTCTTCTCCCCAGTCAAAAACAGAGACGATATTTGGGTGATTCAGAGCACCCGCAGCTCGTGCCTCGGCGCGAAAGCGCTGCAGAAAACCCTGGTCTTCTGCAAGTGCCTCGTGCAGCAGTTTCACAGCCACGCGACGCTTGAGTTGCAAGTCAATGGCAAGGAAGACGCGAGACGACGTGCCGGTACCCACGGGGGCCACTAAACGGTATCTTCCGCCGAGCACGCGCCCGGTCTCATCGGTGAGGCGAGGGGACGTCACTCTTTCATTCTACAACCGCTACCACTGCAGGTCGGGTTCAAGGTAAACCTTAGGGTAATGAGTGACACTGAAACTCCTCCCGTGCCCCGCCCTCGCCTTGAACCCAAGGATTGGGTTCGAAAGATCTTTATTTCCTTTTTGATCGTTGGCGCACTCGTTGGAATTTTCTTTACTGGCAAAAATGCCACAACGGGAATGGACAGCACTTCACAGAATTTGCCGAACTCAGTTGAGCGCCTGCTTCCCGCATCAGGGGATGAGGTTCTGCGTCAAGCACAAGTCGGGCTCGATCTGGCCAAGGGCTACAAAGCCACTATTACGATCAACGGAACCGAGATCCGCTCGGCCGAGGATGGCTTGATTACTGACCTTGGAACGGGGCAAGTGCTCTATCAGCCCGGACCAGATAAGCCGGTGGAATCGCTGAACTCCGGGCAGAACTGTGTGATTGCCATGGTTTGGGATGAACTCGAACTGGAATCGACTGCAGTTCCAGTCTCTTGGTGCTTCGACGCAACCTAAGTCCTGCCCCTTACAGAGCAGCACAGTAGTCAGAGCAGCACAGTAGTCAGAGCAGCACAGTAGTCAGAGCAGCACAGCAGCACAGCAGTCACATCAGCGGGATACGCCCGTGAGTTCGTGCAGTTCATCTATCGCTCGCGGCATGTCTACTCGCTTCGTTCCGATCAGCACAGAGGCAATGCCAAGCTGCCGTGCCGCAGCAACATTGCCAGGAGCGTCGTCAATAAAAACTGCTTCCGAGGCGGCTATACCAAGGCGCTCCAGGGCAAGTTCAAAAATGCGGGGGTCGGGTTTTCGTAGCCCTACGAAAGAAGAATCGACTACATCTTCAAAGAGTTCATCGAGGGGAAGCATCGGACGCCAGAAGTCTGCGAACTCTTGAGCGTTATTCGTCAAAATCGATGTTGCTAAGCCAGCGACTCGCGCTGCTCGAACGAAATCCACCATCTCTTCGCGAACGCCTCCCCCACCTAGTGCCATCAACAACTCAAATGGGTCTAGGAGCGGTCCGCCTTCAGCAGTTGAGGCTTCCATGATCAGATCACGGGCCTCGGCGAGCGGAATCTCACCTCGCTCAAGACGATGCCATGCGTGATCCGTGTCGAGTTCATACGAACCGAACACAATCTCGAGCATTACCTGTGGGTCAACCTCTAGCGATGCTGCGGCCGTCACCGCTGCATCGAAAGGAGAATCAACGAACACTCCCCCAAAATCAAAAATGACGGCTCGAATACTCATATTGATACATCCTGATCTGCAGAAGTTGCGGGCAGTTCACCCGTTTGGAGCAGTTGTAAAAACTCGGCTTCATTGAGCAGCGGGATCTGCAACTCGGTTGCCTTGGCAAGTTTGGAGGCTCCGGGCTCATCGCCGATCACCACAGCGAACGTTTTCTTCGACACGCTTCCCGGCGCGGTTCCGCCCCGCTCCTTGATAGCTGAGGCTGCTGCATCTCGTGAGAACCCAGCAAGTGAGCCTGTTACGACAACGCCTCTACCAGACAGCGTCTGCTGCAGCAGCGAACGCTCGGGACCTACGGTGTTGACACCAGCATCAACTAAACGTTGCACAAGATCCCGATTTGCAGGCTCCGCGAAGAACGAAAATACGGAGCCCGCAATAACCGGACCGATTCCCGCCACGGCCGAAAGGTCCTCAACGCTCGCTGCCATGATGGCCTCAAGGCTGCCAAAGGCCGCAGCAAGGGTCTGGCCACCGGAGGCTCCAAGATGCAAGATGTTGAGACCAAACAGCAGGTTTCCAAGTGGGCGAGATTTTGAGGCTTCAATCGCAGAGAGAAGGTTCTGCACAGAAAGTTGCTGATATCCAGGCAAGTGCAAAAGGCGATCGGCCTGCAACGAGAAAATATCGGCCACATCGTTCATCAGAGAAAGCTCAAGAAAGCTTGCGATCTGCTGTTCGCCGAGACCATCAATATCCATTGCCCCACGAGACGCGAAGTGGCAGATGCTCGCCCAGCGCTTTTGTGGACACTCGGGATTGATGCAGAGATGCTGGGACTCCCCTTCATGACGAACGAGCGGCTGAGCGCAAGACGGGCAGTTGCTGGGGAACTTCCACTCGGGTAGGCCCTCTGGACGCAACTCAAGGACGGGGCCAACAACTTCTGGAATGACGTCTCCGGCTTTGCGCAGAATCACAGTGTCACCAGGTCGAACATCTTTGTGGCGAACTTGATCCTCGTTGTGCAGAGTGGACATTCCCACAGTTGACCCACCCACAAAGACTGGCTTCAACACAGCAAACGGTGTGGCTTTTCCGGTTCGACCAATAGAGACCTGGATGTCTAACAGTGTGGTCGTTCGCTCCTCTGGAGGCAGCTTGAACGCAATAGCCCAGCGAGGCGCTTTGGCAGTTTCGCCGAGTGCTTGCTGAGTGGCAAGGTCATCGATCTTGATGACCACGCCGTCGATCTCGTAGGGAAGTTCGTGGCGATGCTCAACCCAATGGGCGCAAAACTTATAAACCTCATCGAGGTTATCGACCACCTTGGTCTCTGGGTTCACGGGTATTCCCATGCCACCCAACCATGCAAGTGCTGCAGAATGCGTTGGAGGTTCTTCTGCGCCAACTATCTCGCCGAGTTGGTAGCACCACCATGCCAACCCACGAGATGCAGTTACTGTCGGATCCTTCTGACGTAAAGAACCCGCGCCGGCATTGCGGGGGTTGACTGGAACAGGTCGCTGACGGTTTCCCTTCGCTGCGAGTTCCTCGTTCTCTGCAATCACGCGCTCTCGGAGCGCATGAAACGAATCGAGCGGCAGGTAGATTTCGCCACGCGCTTCAAGCACCTCGGGAGCGCTAGGCCCAAGTTGCTGCGGCACTGCTGCAATTCCCGACACATTTGCAGTGACATCTTCGCCAACACGGCCATCACCACGAGTTGCGGCCTGCACTAGGCGGCCCCGCTCGTAGCGGACCGATACTGCTAGGCCATCGATTTTGAGTTCGCAGACGTAACGAACTGCTCTAGCTGTATCTGCTGGCCCAGCGGCATCGATCTCTGCCAACCGACGGGCCGTGCGCTCGCCCCAGGCGCGGAGCTCATCAAGGTCCATTGCATTGTCCAAGCTCATCATCCGACGCCGGTGCTGCACCGGAGAGAACTGCTCCGATGGTGAACCGCCAACCCCCGACTGCGTCGGGCTTTGAGCGGTGATGAGATCGGGGTGAGCATCTTCTAGAAAGCGAAGCTCTCGCATCAGCAGGTCGTACTCTGCATCCGCAATGATCGGGGCATCTCTTTCGTAGTAGGCCTGATTGTGGGTGTGGATCTGCTCGCGCAGCCAATCCACTCGCCCCGCGGGATCTAGTTCGCTATCGGGGCCGGTGATACTCACATGCCCAACTTAGTGACCCCGCAGGACAGTTCAGAACCAAGGTCAAGCTCCAAGGGAAAGCCGGGCTCCAATGGCTTGACGGCGCACGCGATCAGACAGGTTGTCAACCAAGCTGAGCGCAAGAGTTGCCTGGGGAACACCAAAATGCCCGAGGCCATCCTCAGGGCTAATGAGCGACCTGCTGCGCAAGAGAAGCGGATCCACTCCCTCACCGCTCAGCTGGCACCACACGGCACTGAGGCGGCGCCAGAGAAGATCCTCGCGGGAACCCAACGGCTGGTTCACCGGCACCACGCCCCACGCGATTCGCCCGCCAGCTTCAAGAAACTCCGCGATTCTCTCGGACCAACCATCTAAACCGCTCTCAGCTGGTGCCGAGATGAGTGAGACTCCCGAACTTGCAATCGTGTTCCAGTCTGTTCGACCGGGCACATGAACCCCAATGAGCAACCCTTGGGTGAGCGGCTCGCGCGGCACTTGATCGAGCGCAGTTACCACTGATCGCAGCAGTGAAAGCACCTGGGTAGGAGGCAGAGGGAACGTCGGATGCATAGCTCCGACGAGGCCTGGTTCGGACATCACTACAGCGAGTGCACCTGATGGCATCGCTACCCGGCATGCGTCCAAAATCGCTCGTGAGCGTGCAACAACGATCCTTGACGCAGAGGAAACTGCCAGTTCGGCATCCATTCCCGAGGCTCGAAATGCCAAAGCCAAGGTAACTGGTCCGAGAATCCCAACTCGGGCGCCCACAAATCGGTCGCCGAGTCGCTCGCTCTGCGGGCCGAGTTGATTGAGGAAGGCGCTGAGTGGACGAAAGGCTGGCGCATCAAGCTGGGATGCGAGGTCGCATCCAGTGATTCCGTCTGATCCCTGCGATTGAGTCAGTACCCCTGGGGCAACAATTTCGATTCCCTCGAGGCCTGCGATTGCTTGGCTCAGCAACGACCACTCGCCCGCAGCAGAAGTGGGGGCAGTGGGAAAGGTCGGCTGCGCTGTGATGGCAAGCTCAACCGCTGCAGCGCAGAGATCTTGGGTTGACTGTGTCTCAGTTTCTGAGTCGTCATTTACATCTGCGTTAGTCTCAAACGGCAACGCACCTACCGAGGTTGCAAGCCCAAAAGGAAGATCTACTTGCTCACTCATGCGACGTTGTTAGCGGTCAGTGCGAACTTCGCGCAAGTCTGTAGCTGTGAATACCTCTAGAACCACCTGGGCCACTCGTGTGTTGTGGCTGACCCTCCCCCTGACCCTCGGCGATTGCCTGGCCTCTGCGATCTCTGGTCAGCCCAGCCTTGCGGTGTGGGTAAGTAGCGTCACCCTATGGTTCTTGTGGGGGGCAGGCCTGCTCAGTAGCTTGATTCAGACACCACTCTCGCTCACTGCGTTGCGTATCTGTGCGCCGCTTCCGATTTTGTTGGGCGTGGCTGCGGCGGCGGTCTCTGCACCCGAGGCTCCATCTGTCTTGGGATGCATCGGTCTAGCAACTGCTGCGATTCTGCTTGTTTTGGTTTTCACCGCTGAACTCGGAGACGGCTTCGTCAACGGATCCTCATATGGCGAGGAGCGCAGAATGGCATTGCGGCCTTCAGCAGCTGTTTTGCTTGGAGCCGTAGAACTGGTCTGGCTGCTCACCGTTGTCCCATTGCTCGCTGCGCTCTGGATGCTTGCAACTGCAAACTGGGTTGCCGCTGGAGTACTCGCCGCAGTGGGTGCGGTCAGTTTTTGGTGGGGGTTTAGAACCCTGTATCGGCTGAGTCAGCGCTGGGTTGTGTTCGTGCCAGCGGGGATGACTTTGGTGGACCCAAGCGTGATCGCCGAACCCACCCTTTTTCGCCGAGACACCATTGTGCGACTTGGACCAGCCCTCGCGGAGAGCCCCGGAGTCAGTGAAGGCAGTGAAGGCAGTGATGGCAGCGACAAACGCGATGGCAGCGCAATAGATCTCAGTTCCGGAGCAGCGGGCCTTATCCTGCAGATTGATCTCAGTTCGCCAGCACCATTGCTGCCCATTGCTGGTCGGTCAGGAATCTCCGAGCCTATCGAGGTGAGCTCTGTACTCCTTGCGCCGAGTAGACCCGGAGCATTGTTAGCCGAGGCAGAACGTCGCAGGATCACCGTTCAGCGCAGCTGACCCGGAGACACCGTTCAGCGCAGCTGACCCAGAAACACCGTTCAGCGCAGCTGACCAGGCATGTTTGGGGGCAGGCGTTATCGAACTAGACCGCCGCCCACTACTACTTGTTCTGTTCCGGTTGTGGT